>DAOVUO010000007.1 GCA_030632545.1 Bacteroidales bacterium | reverse complement strand
CCGCCAGTTGTTTGGCCTTGACCTATAATTGTGTTAGCAAATTCTTTTCTTGGAACACAGAATCCTGCAACACCACCAACTTGTACAGCCTTGGTGTCTCCATCGCCAAATTCTTTAACAAAATCGCTTATTCGTAGTCCCAATTCTAGTTCGTGAACCCCCGGTTTTGAAGTATCGCCCGAAACTGAGAATAATTTGCTCCCATGTTGATCCTTTGTGCCTAAGGCCTGATATTCCTCTGCGCCCATATTACAAACCATCATTGCTGAGACTAGTGTTTCAACATTATTTACAACGGTTGGTTTTCCAAAAAGACCACTTTGTGTTGGGAATGGAGGCTTATTCCTTGGTTCGCCTCTTTGACCTTCAATAGATTCAATTAGCGCAGTTTCTTCGCCACATACATAAGCACCACTACCTAAAAATATATCTATTTTGAAATCAAAATTTAGTTCGTTACATGTTTTATGAAAATGGTCAAGTTCTTTATTTAGTTCTTTAACCATAAATTTGTATTCGCCTCTCAAGTATATTATTCCCTTTGTTGCTCCAATAACATGAGCCCCAATTGCCATTCCTGAAAAAACTTTTCGTGGAACTTTGGTGAGTATTTCCCTGTCTTTAAATGTACCAGGTTCGCCTTCATCTGCATTACAAATTATATATTTTATGTCGCCCTTGACTTCATGGGCAGATTTCCATTTTAAACCCGTTGGAAATCCTGCACCACCTCTACCTTTGAGTCCTGATTTAATTAGTTCTTCATACACTTTTTTAGGGGAAAGTTTAATTGTTTCCTCAAATACTAAATAAGGTTCCTCAGAATATGGCGCAAATATGATATCAACTTTTTTCATTTTTTTTCATTTAATGGTTAATATTATGATTAAACCTGTTTTGTTTTTTCCTGTATATAATCATGAAGAATTAATCTGATTTTTTCGGGCGATAATTGTGTGTGTACTTTATCATTTATCAGCATAGCAGGCCCTTCGGCACACCATCCAAGGCAGTTTGTTTCTAATAGTGTGAATTTTTTATCGGGTGTAGTTTCGCCTACAGAAATTTTTAGCATTCCTTTAATGGCTTTAAGAACTTCATTTCTGTTTTGCATATCGCAAATTACTGTTTTGCATATTCGGATTACATACTTTCCTCTTTCTTCAACATCAAGAAAAGAGTAAAAAGAGGCAGTGCCATATACATCGGCTGCTGAAATGTCTAATTCTTTAGCAATTTGACGCATTCTATCTTTGCTTATAAAACTTTCATTTTCAACAACGCTTTGTAATATAGGAATTAAGCTGCTTCGCTCTCTTCCGTGTTTATTGACTAGTTCAGTAATTAATAGATTGTTTGTCATGTTTTTATATTTAGTTATTTAGGTTTATATTATTTGTATAAAAATAATTATAAAGAGAGCAAAAGTTAATGATGTTTGTTTGAAAATAGTATGAGTTTTGTCATAAGTAGTATTTTATTAAAATGACATGTTTGTATTGTTTATTTCAATTTTTTTCAAAAAAAAAAGAATTAGCATGGAAATATTAATAGAATCATTAAATTTGTGCTAAAAATAACTTATTATGGTAGGATTAAATAAAGCAATGTTGATAGGGAATGTTGGAAATGACCCTGAGATTAGAAATTTAGAAAATGGTGTAATGCTTGCTACAGTGAATATTGCAACAAACGAAAGCTATACTGATAAGAACGGACAAAAAGTTGATAAAACAGAATGGCATCGTGTAGTATTTTGGCGTGGTCTTGCTCAGGTAATAGAAAAATATGTAAAGAAAGGAGACTCTATATATGTAGAAGGTAGAATCAGAAATCGTTCTTACGAAAAGGATGGCATTACTAGATATACGACTGAAATACAAGGTGATAATATGGTGATGCTTGGAGGTAAGTCTGGTGGTAATTTTGAAGGGAATAATTCTACTCAACAGCCTACAACTGTTCAGCAAAATAGTAATGTTGCAGAAAAGAATGACGGGGGCTATACCGACATTAGTAAAATGGATGATGGGGATGACCTACCATTCTAAATATATTTTTCAGGTTTTCCTGTTATGTTTAATTTAAATTGATAAATTTTGAATGATGATCCCGATGCGGTATTATTTGCATTAAATACATTTAGTTTTAGCACATTAGTAGGATTATTAGGTATGATAATCCTGCTTCTATCTTCGGCCTTAATTTCAGGTTCAGAAGTTGCTCTTTTTTCATTACCTCCATCTGATGTAGATCTTTTGAAGAGGAAAAAAACGCGCAAGGCAAAATTGCTTTTGAATTTGCTTTC
Organism: Bacteroidales bacterium; assembly: GCA_030632545.1. Classification (GTDB taxonomy): domain Bacteria; phylum Bacteroidota; class Bacteroidia; order Bacteroidales; family DYOH01; genus DYOH01. The sequence goes on along the minus strand of DAOVUO010000007.1, from coordinate 17,663 downwards.
TATGCCGCAGCGCACTCTTGCAACTATATTGATAACAAACAATTTTGTAAATATTGCTATTGTACTTGTTTCAACTTATGTTCTGGAATCAATTTTTGATTTTAGTTTAACCCCTCAATGGCTTGTGTTTTTTATTCAGGTTGTAAGTGTTACGTTTTTGCTTTTGCTTTTTGGCGAAATAATCCCAAAAGTTTATGCAAATTCAGCTGCTCTTAAGTTTTCTAAGTTTATTGTTTTGCCTGTTAGTTTGCTCGATCGCATTTTTATGCCTTTAAGTTCTATTTTGGTGAAATTAACTTCTGTTGTAGATAAGCGATTCGATAAATTTAAGCAGAATATTTCGGTAGATGTACTTTCTGAGGCACTTCGACTTACAGAAAATGTTCAAAAGGACGAAAAGAGAATATTGAAAGGTATTGTTTCGTTTGGCAATATTGATGCAAATGGAGTGATGACACCTCGTGTTGATGTGGTTGCAGTAGACACAGCCACTCGTTTTCATGCTTTGTTGAATTTAATTAATGATTCGGGCTTCTCAAGAATACCAGTGTACGAACATACATTTGATAATATTAAGGGTGTTTTGTATACTAAAGACTTGTTGCAGTATATTGATAATACGGATGATTTTGATTGGCAAAAAGTAATTCGTGAGCCATATTTTATTCCTGAAACAAAGAAAATTAATGAATTATTAGAAGAATTTCAGGCAAAGAAAAATCACATGGCAATTGTTGTTGACGAATACGGTGGTGCTAATGGAATTGTTACAATAGAAGATGTGCTTGAAGAAATTATAGGTGAGATGAACGATGAATACGACGATGAGGAGTTAGATTATGAAAAGCTAGATGAAAATACATATATTTTTGAGGGGAAAACTCTTCTTTATGATTTTTATAAATTACTTGAAATAGATTCTGATCTTTTTGAAGAAATGAAAGGTGACGCAGATACGATTGCAGGTTTATTTTTAGAGATAAAAGGAGAATTTCCTAAACTAGGTGAGAAAATTAATATTCGAAATCTTGGGTTTATTGCTGAGCAAATAGATCAAAGGCGAATTAAAAAAATTAAAGTAATAAGGAATTCAAAATGAAATTAATTCATCGTCTGATGATTTTGGCCGCTTTTAGTTCAGTTTTTATTCAATGTTCTGAGAATTCAATTCCTAGGCCGAGAGGATATTTTAGAATTAATCTACCAGAGAAGAGCTATGTAAATCTACCTGATAGTTTTCCTTATAATTTTAAAATTTCCGATTTGGTTAGAATAAAGCAGGATAAAAGTAGAATAAGCCAACAATATTGGATAAATCTTGAGTATCCTTCTTATAAAGCAGAAATTCATATTAGTTATCATCCTGTAGAATCCAATATTCAAAAGCTATTAGATGATACATATTCACTAACTTATAAGCATATAGTTAAGGCTGATGCAATAGACGAAGTAATTATAAATTATCCAGAAAAAAGAGTGTTTGGAACATTTTATGATATTAGTGGGGATGCTGCTTCTCAAATACAATTTTTTGTTACTGATAGTGTGAAACATTATTTTAGAGCAGCACTATATTTTAATACAGAAGTGAATAGAGATTCAATAAATCCTGTTGTAGAGTATATTAAAGAAGATATGAAAATAATTTATGAGACTTTAGAATGGCGTGATGAGTATATTGAATCATATTAAAGTTTTAAAAAATGGCTAAAATAGCTAAACACGCATAGCAAAAGATTTGAATTTTACATAAAACTAGTTTATTTTTGTTTGGCTTTTGATAAAATAAAAATTGAATGGGATTATATTTAAAGAAGAGTTTGGATAGTTATACTAGTTTGGCAATTTGGCAAGTCGTTGAATCCAATGAAGAGCTTGAAGTAATGCTTAGGCCAGATCAAATACTTGAATTGGTAAAGTATAAAAATCCAAAACGCAGGAAAGAAAAATTAGCCGCTAGAGTATTGCTTAATAAAATGGTTAGTGAAAAGGCTCGTATTTTCTATGATAGTAATGGTAAACCTCATTTGGCTTATTCACCATATAGCATAAGTATTTCTCATTCAAAAGATTATGTTGCAGTGGTTTTGAGCCTTAAAAGTAATGTAGGAGTTGATATTCAGTATATGACTGATAAAATATATCGTATAGTTCCTCGTTTTTTACATAAGGACGAGTACCAAAATATTCACCCCTCTTTTCCAGATCAAAGTTTGCATATTCATTGGTGCGCTAAAGAAGCATTATATAAAATTCATGGCAAACGTCAATTAAATTTCGCAAATCAGCTCAGAGTATATCCTTTTAGAGTTAAGGATAAGGGAATAATAAAAGGTAAGATTTTAAAGGATAATGAGCAGAAAGAATGTGAATTAACTTATACTTCGATGGATGAAAATTATATGCTTGTATGGGGAGCTACAAATTAGTAGTTAGTGAACTCTGTTTACCAAAAAATACAAAAGGCCGCATCAATAGGACAAAAGTTATTAGCCGTTCTTATAGATCCTGGTAAACTAAGTGAATTTGAATTAGAAAAAAAAATACATCTTTGTCAGGACACTAAAGTCGATTTTATTTTTTTAGGTGGAAGTTTAATTTACCAATCAATTATTGAAGTAAGACAATTTATTAAATCTTTAGTTAATATTCCAGTAGTATTATTTCCAGGAAATTTAATGCAAATGGATTTTTCCGCTGATGCTCTTTTGTTGTTATCTATGCTTTCTGGTAGAAATCCTGAATTACTTATTGGGAATCACGTTTTAGCAGCACCATTAATAAGAAAAAGTGGTATTGAAACAATAAGTACCGCATATTTACTAATTGATGGCGAAGTAAATACATCTGTAGGGTATATAAGCAACACAATGCCAATTCCTAGAGATAAAAATGAGATTGCAGTTGCAACTTCAATCGCCGCAGAATTACTAGGATTTAAGCTTGTTTATCTTGAAGCAGGTAGTGGTGCACGAAAAAGTGTTTCTGTTGATATGATTGAGGCAGTTAGAGCTAATATAAGTATGCCAATTGTTGTAGGGGGAGGAATTCGTAGTCCTGAAGTTTTGTCAAAAATCTATTTGGCAGGTGCAGATTTGGTTGTAGTTGGGACAGTTTTTGAAGAAAATTCTAGCTTTTTAGTTGATGCACAGCGGATAAAACAAAAAATCAGTTTATAACCATTTTTTTCGTTTGAAGTACAGAAGTGTTCCTAATGATGAGATTAGCATTAATAGGATAGAGATAGGATAACTTGCCTCCCATTGTAATTCAGGCATATATCTAAAATTCATGCCATAAATACTTGCTATTAGTGTTGGTGGGAGGAAAATTACCGAAAGTACAGTGAATATTTTAATTACTTTATTTTGTTGACTGTTAATGTAACCTAAAACAGTGCCTTGCAGGTACTCAAGGCGTTCGAAGTTAAATTTATTGTATTCTAGTAAAGAGATAATGTCTTTCATCAGAATACGCATCCTTTCCATTATTCTACGTGGAAAACGAGTACTTCTAATTATATTCGAAACAATTCGCTGTTTGTCTATAATACTTTCACGAATAATCATCGAATATTCTTGTAGTTGATTAATTTTAGCTAGTAGCTCTTCGTCAAAATCACGCTCGACAATACGATGTGAAATATAGTTAATTTTTTTTGTGATATTTTCGAGAAGATCCGCTTCGTAGTCAATACGTATTTCCCAGATTAAAGCCATAATATCATAGCTTGTTCTTGGTAAATGATGTTTTATTTTAAGTTTCCGTTCTGTTTCATCAAAAGTAAAGTAATCGTACTGTCTTAATGTAATCAGAATATCTTTGCTAATCATAATGGATACAATGTCCGAAACAAAGTTATCGTCGCTATCCAGTGATGCAAAATTGGTATTCATTATAATAAAATCAAATGTCTCAGAATACCTAGAACTTGATTCTATCTCTTCTATTTCTCTATCAGTTTTAAAATCAAAGTCATAAAAGTCTTCTATGATGTTTTTGATAAGTTCACCAGGATTTAATAAGTCAATCCATAGAATTTTATCTTTATCAGATTTAATGATTTCAAGATTATTCGTTATTTTAATCTGATCTTCTGTCTTATAATAGATTTTCGTTTCATGCATAGGCCAGACTTTATCCTTTTAAATTTTCATCACGCAACTAAGGTAGATTTTATCAATCAAACATTAAATAAAACAATACTATTTTTATTTACAAAAGATTTAAGTATTAGATTTTTTTTGAAAATCATTTGTTAATTTGTTCTTTATCAGTACTTTTTGCATTTTTAGGTTGATAGAGAACATAAATGTTCAATTTTATCAAAAAAAAAACCTCTAAATTTTTTTAGAGGTTTTTTATGTATTTATGCTTGAGCTGTTGGGCCGCCAAAATTAATTGGTGGAATTATGTTTGGATTGCTCATGTTTATTTTACCATTTGATTCTTCGAATTTGTTTAGATTGTCGCCCAAAGCTTTATATAATCTTTTTGCATGCTCAGGAGTTAATATAATTCTAGATTTAACTTGTGCCTTTGGAACACCTGGCATTACACGTACAAAATCAATAACAAATTCAGAAGTTGAATGAGTAATAACTGCAAGATTTGAATAAACACCTTGTGCTACATCTTCCTTTAACTCAATATTAATTTGTTGACCTTTGTTTTTATCGTCCATTACATTAACTATTTATAAAAAAACAACCTAAAATTAATTAGAATTATCTTTCTTTTTGTTTAACAATTCGTATTCGTCCATTGAACCAACAATTATATCAGTATATTCTCTAAGCCCTGTACCAGCAGGTATAAGGTGACCAACAATAACATTTTCTTTTAATCCTTGCAGTTCGTCAATTTTACCTTTAATTGACGCTTCGTTAAGAACTTTTGTTGTTTCTTGGAAAGAAGCAGCTGAAAATACACTTTTTGTTTGAAGTGCAGATCTTGTTATTCCTTGAAGAACTGAACTTGATGTTGCAGGCTGAGCTTCTCTTGAATCAACTAATTTTAAATCGCGGCGTTTTAATTGAGAGTTAACTTCTCTTAATTTTCGTGGACTAATAATTTGCCCATGGCGTAGTTCTACAGAATCACCTGCATCAATTACCACTTTCATTCCATAAATTAAATCATTTTCACCCATGAACTCCCATTTGTCAATCAATTGCTTTTCAAGAAAACGTGTATCACCAGAATCAATAATTTGGACTTTGCGCATCATTTGTCGAACAATCACTTCAAAGTGTTTGTCGTTGATTTTTACACCTTGCAAACGATAAACTTCTTGTACTTCGTTTACAATATACTCTTGTACTTTTGTAGGGCCTTGAACAGCAAGGATGTCTGCTGGTGTAATAGCACCATCAGAAAGTGGTGTGCCTGCTCTTACAAAGTCATTTTCTTGTACAAGAATTTGTTTACTTAGTGGAACAAGGTATTTTTTCTCTTTATCATTTTTAGAGGTTATGATTATTTCTCGGTTACCTCTTTTAATTTTTGTTCCAAAACGAACTTCACCATCAATTTCAGAAACAACAGCTGGATTAGAAGGATTACGTGCTTCAAATAATTCAGTTACACGAGGCAAACCACCTGTGATATCACCAACTTTACCAACTGCACGCGGAATTTTAGCCAAAATACCACCTGCTTTTACATCAGAACCATCATCAACAGAAATATGTGCTCCTACAGGTAAATTGTACGTTCTAATGACTTCTTCGTTTTTGTCAATAATAAGGATTTCTGGATTTTTAGTTTTATCTTTTGTTTCAATAATTACTTTTTCCTTATATCCTGTTTGCTCGTCCTTTTCTTCTTTATATGTAATACCACCAACTAAATCTCGGTACTCAATTTTTCCTTCATATTCAGTTAAAATTAAAGCATTGAATGGATCCCAATCGCAAACGAGAATTCCTTTTTCTACCTTTTTCCCATTTTTTATATATAATTTAGAACCATAAGGAATATTCTGTGTTGCCAGAACAATACCTGTTTTTTCATCAACAAGTTTGTATTCACCCATTCTGCCAACTACAATCTGTATTGGTGCTTGGGTAACTTCATCTTTAGCAGTAACAGAACGTGCTTCTTCAAACCTAACAATACCATCGTATTTTGTTGTGATATTAGATTCAGCTGCAATATTTGACGCAGTACCACCAACGTGGAATGTTCTTAATGTAAGCTGTGTTCCAGGTTCTCCAATAGATTGGGCAGCAATAACTCCAACAGCTTCACCTTTTTGAACCATTCTGCCAGTGGCTAAGTTTCTTCCATAGCATTTTCCACAAACACCTTTTTTAGACTCGCAAGTAAGTACAGAGCGTATCTCTATTTGTTCTATTGGTGAGTCTTCAATTGCTTGAGCAATAATTTCAGTTACTTGCTCGCCTGCTGCAACTATTAATTCACCTGAATTAGGATGGAATATATCGTGAACTGTAGTTCTTCCTAATATTCTTTCATAAAGAGTTTCGTGTACTTCGTCGTTCTTTTTTAATTCAGTAGCAACAATCCCTCTTAAAGTTCCACAATCTTGGTCGTTAACAATAACATCTTGTGATACATCAACTAAACGTCTTGTTAAATAACCTGCATCTGCTGTTTTCAAAGCAGTATCTGCAAGACCTTTACGAGCACCGTGAGTTGATATAAAATATTCGAGTACAGAAAGACCTTCTTTAAAGTTCGAAAGAATTGGGTTTTCAATAATTTCTGCTCCAGTAGAGCCAGATTTTTGAGGTTTTGCCATTAGCCCTCTCATTCCAGATAACTGTCTAATTTGTTCTTTCGAACCTCGAGCACCTGAATCCAACATCATGTACACAGAATTAAATCCTTGTCTGTCACTCGACAATTGATTCATCAATGTTGATGTTAGTTTGGCATTTGTATGTGTCCAAATATCAATAATCTGATTATAACGTTCGTTGTTAGTAATCACACCCATTTCGTAATTCATTGTTACTTCTTCAACTTTTCCGTAACCTTCTTCTACGAGAATTTTCTTTTCCTTTGGAATAATTACATCATCAAGATTAAACGAAAGTCCACCTTTAAAGGCCATCTTATAACCAAGACTTTTTATATCATCTAAAAAGTCTGCTGTTCTAGCTGTACCACAAAGTTTTAAAATATCTCCAATAATATCTCTAAGTGATTTTTTAGTTAGCACTTGGTTAATATAACCAGCTTCTTTTGGAACTAATTCATTGAACATTATTCGTCCAACAGTTGTTTCAATTAATTCGGGTTTAGGATTTTCTTGGTTATACTGTGTTATTCTAACTTTTATAATTGCGTGTAATTCAACTTTTTGTTCGTTGTATGCAATAATTACCTCTTCTGGTGAATAGAAAATTAAACCTTGTCCTTTAACTTCAAATTCTTTAGATGATTTTCTAGGCTTGGTAATGTAATACAGACCTAAAACCATATCTTGCGAAGGTACAGTAACTGGTGCACCGTTGGCTGGGTTTAATATATTATGCGATGCCAACATAAGCAATTGTGCTTCCAAAATAGCTGCATTACCAAGAGGTAAATGAACTGCCATTTGGTCACCATCGAAGTCTGCATTAAATGCAGTACAAACAAGTGGATGTAATTGTATTGCTTTTCCTTCTATTAATTTAGGTTGAAAAGCTTGTATTCCTAATCTGTGAAGAGTAGGGGCACGGTTAAGGAGAACTGGGTGTCCTTTAAGAATATTTTCTAAAATATCCCAAATAACTGGATCACGCCTATCTACTATCTTTTTTGCAGATTTTACAGTTTTTACAATTCCTCTTTCGTTAAGTTTACGAATAATAAAAGGTTTATAAAGCTCTGCTGCCATACCTTTGGGTAATCCACATTCGTGTAATCTTAACTCAGGACCAACAACAATAACTGAACGTGCTGAGTAATCGACACGTTTACCTAAAAGGTTCTGACGGAAACGACCTTGTTTTCCTTTAAGACTGTCACTTAACGACTTAAGGGCTCTGTTAGAGTCAGATTTAACAGCACTAGCTTTTCTTGAGTTATCAAAAAGAGAATCAACTGCTTCTTGAAGCATTCTTTTTTCATTTCTAAGAATTACTTCAGGAGCTCTAATTTCAAGCAATCTTTTTAGTCTGTTGTTACGGATAATAACTCTACGATACAAGTCATTTAAGTCTGAAGTAGCAAATCGGCCGCCATCTAAAGGCACTAAAGGCCTTAAATCTGGTGGAATAACTGGAACTACTTTAATAATCATCCACTCAGGCTTATTTATTACTTTGGATGCTTGGAACGAACCTACAACCTGAAGCCTTTTTAAAGCTTCTGCTTTTCTTTGCTGAGAAGTTTCATTATTAGCTTTGTTTCTCAAAAAATCGCCTAGTTCATTTAATTCAATTCGAGTTAGAAGTTCGTAAAGAGCTTCGGCACCCATTTTTGCAATAAATTTATTAGGATCTGAATTTTCAAGTGATTGATTTTCTTTCGGAAGAGTATCCAAGATATCAAGATATTCTTCTTCTGATAGAAAATCCATTTGTTTGATACCGCCATCCGCAGCTTTAATACCTGCTTGTATTACAACATATTTTTCGTAATAGATTATTTGATCAAGTTTTTTAGTTGGTAAACCTAATAAATAACCTATTTTATTTGGAAGCGATCTGAAATACCAGATATGTGCTACAGGTACAACAAGTTCAATGTGTCCCATTCGTTCACGACGAACTTTCTTTTCTGTAACTTCTACGCCGCATCTGTCGCAAACGATTCCTTTGTATCTTATTCTTTTATATTTTCCACAATGACATTCGTAGTCCTTAACAGGACCAAAAATGCGTTCGCAAAATAAACCATCTCGTTCAGGCTTATAAGTCCTGTAGTTGATAGTTTCTGGCTTGAGAACTTCGCCATGAGAGCGTTCTAATATTTCTTCAGGACTTGAAAGGCTGATGGAAATTTTAGTGAAATCAGAATTAGCTTTTAAATCTCTTCTGTAAGCCATGGAATATATTTTATTGCTTTTTTAATATTAAAGATGAAATTTTCATTTCATCAAATTATGATAAATTAACGCTAAGAGCTAAACCTCTCAATTCATGTAGTAATACATTTAGAGATTCTGGAATTCCAGGCTTCGGAAGTGGATCGCCTTTTACGATTGCTTCATAAGCTTTAGAACGTCCAATAACATCGTCAGATTTAACCGTTAATATTTCTTGTAGGATATTTGCTGCACCAAACGCTTCGAGTGCCCAAACTTCCATTTCACCAAAACGCTGACCACCAAATTGTGCTTTACCACCAAGAGGCTGCTGTGTTATAAGTGAATAAGGTCCTATTGAACGAGCATGCATTTTATCATCTACCATATGCCCTAATTTAAGCATATAAATTATTCCTACAGTTGCTGGTTGGTCAAATTTATCACCAGTTCCACCATCATAAAGGTGAGTTTTTCCAAAACGAGGAACTTCTGCTTCATCTGTGTAAGAAGTAATATTGTCAAGCGATGCACCATCAAATATTGGTGTGGCAAATTTAAGCCCTAGTTCTTTTCCAGCCCAACCAAGAACAGTTTCATATATCTGTCCTAAGTTCATACGAGAAGGAACACCTAATGGATTAAGCACAATGTCAACTGTTGTTCCATCTGCCATGAAAGGCATGTCTTCGTCACGAACAATACGTGCAACAATACCCTTGTTTCCATGTCTGCCAGCCATTTTATCACCGACTTTTATTTTTCGTTTTTTAGCAATATAAACCTTTGCGAGTTTAATAATACCAATAGGTAATTCATCACCAATTGTTACATTGTACTTCTCACGCTGATGCTTAGCCTGAAGTTGTTTTAACTTCATTTCGTAATTGTGCAACAAACGTTCAATAAGAGCATTTTTAGCTTTATCAGTAGTCCAACGAGATGGATTAATATTCAGAAAATCAATTCCCTGAAGTAATTTTTGGGTGAATTTTACTCCCTTTGTAATTATTTCAGTATTGTAATAATCTTTAACGCCTTGTGATGTCTTGCCATTAACTAAAACAAATAATTTATCCAGTAGTCTGGCAGTTAATTCTTCACGTTTACGCTCGAATTCTTTATCAAGTTTCGCAATTATTGGTTTCTCAGAATTTTTAAGTTTTCTTTCTTTATTTGCTCTTGAGAATAATTTTTTATTAATAACTACTCCTTGTAATGAAGGTGAAGCTTTAAGAGATGCATCTTTAACATCACCAGCCTTATCACCAAAAATGGCACGTAAAAGTTTTTCTTCTGGTGTTGGGTCTGATTCACCTTTAGGTGTGATTTTTCCAATTAGAATATCTCCTGGCGTTACATTAGCACCGATTCTAATCAGTCCATTTTCATCAAGATTTTTTGTTGCTTCTTCACTTACATTAGGTATGTCAGATGTAAGTTCTTCTTGTCCTCGTTTTGTATCTCTAACTTCTAGTACGTGTTCATCAATATGAATAGATGTAAATACATCGTCACGAACTACTTTTTCAGAAATTACAATTGCATCTTCAAAGTTGTAACCCTTCCATGGCATAAATGCTACTTTTAGGTTTCTTCCTAATGCTAATTCACCATCTTCTGTTGCATATCCATCGCTAAGAAGTTGGTTTGCAGTAACTTTTTGTCCTTTTTTAACAATAGGTTTTAGATTAACGCAAGTACTTTGATTTGTTTTCAGAAATTTTGGAATAGCATAGCGTTTTACTTCGTCATCAAAGCTAACAAATTTATCTTCTTCAGAGTATGAATAACGTACTACTATCTCATCTCCATCAACATATTCAACAATACCATCGTGCTCAGCCGTTATCTGAATTCTACTATCTCTTGCTACAAATGCTTCTATACCAGTTCCTACAATAGGAGCTTGTGGCTGTAGTAAAGGAACTGCCTGACGCATCATGTTTGATCCCATTAAAGCACGGTTTGCATCATCATGCTCTAAAAATGGTATCAAAGATGCAGCAATAGATGCAATTTGGTTAGGAGCAACGTCCATCATGTCAATTTCGGAAGGTGTTGCTACTGGAAAATCACCCTCATGTCTTGCTTTAATTCTATTGCTAACAAAGTTACCTTCTTCATCAATAATTGCATTTGCTTGGGCAATGGTTTTACTTTCCTCTTCCTCTGCACTTAAATAATATACACCTTCATTAGTTAAATCAACTTTCCCATTATTAACTTTACGATAAGGGGTTTCAATAAAACCTAGGTGGTTAATTTTTGCAAATACACAAAGAGAAGAAATCAGCCCAATATTTGGTCCTTCGGGTGTTTCTATAGGACATAAACGACCATAATGTGTAAAATGGACATCACGTACCTCAAAACCTGCTCTCTCACGAGATAATCCGCCTGGGCCTAAGGCTGAAAGGCGACGTTTATGTGTCATTTCAGCTAATGGATTGGTTTGATCCATAAACTGAGAAAGCTGGTTAGTTCCAAAAAATGAATTAATTACTGATGATAAAGTTTTTGAATTGATAAGATCAATAGGTGTAAAAACTTCGTTATCTCTAACATTCATTCGTTCTCTAATAGTTCTAGCCATTCTAGCAAGACCAACACCAAATTGATTTGATAATTGTTCTCCAACTGTTCTAACTCGCCTATTACTTAAGTGGTCAATATCATCAACATCTGTTTTTGAATTAATCAATTTTATTAGATACTTGATGATTTCGATAATATCTTGATTTGTTAAAATTTTAGTATCTATAGAAGTCTCAAGTCCTAATTTTGTATTCATTCTGTAACGACCAACTTCTCCCAAGTCATAACGTTTGTCTGAGAAGAAAAGTTTATCAATAACATCACGAGCTGTTGCTTCGTCAGGTGGTTCAGAATTTCTTAATTGTCTATAAATATGTAAAACAGCTTCTTTTTCTGAGTTACAAGGGTCTTTTTGCAATGTATTGTAAACAATTGCATAATCCGAAGCACTATGGTCATCTTTATGCAATAAAATTGTAGCAGAACCAGAATCTATTATTTCGCTGATATGGTCTACCTCAATTATTGTTTCACGATCCAAAATTACTTCATTTCTTTCGATAGATACTACTTCTCCAGTATCTTCGTCAACAAAATCTTCAATCCATTTTTTTATAACGCGGGCAGCAAGTTTTCTACCAACAATTTTTTTAAGTCCAGTTTTTGTAACTTTGACTTCTTCTGCTAGATTGAATATTTCTAAAATATCTTTATCACTTTCGTAACCAATTGCTCTAAGCAATGTTGTTACAGGAAGTTTTTTCTTTCGGTCGATGTATGCAAACATCACATTGTTGATGTCAGTTGCAAACTCAATCCAAGAGCCTTTGAATGGTATAATTCGGGCAGAATATAATTTTGTGCCATTCGTATGAATGCTCTGTCCAAAGAATACACCAGGACTTCTGTGTAGCTGAGAAACAATAACTCTTTCTGCACCATTTATTACAAAAGTACCTTTAGGAGTCATATAAGGAATGGTTCCAAGGTATACATCTTGAATAATGGTTTCAAAATCCTCGTGTTCAGGATCATTACAATATAGTTTCAACTTTGCTTTCAGTGGAACACTATAGGTTAATCCTCTCTCAATGCATTCTGGAATGGAATACCTTGGTGGATCTACTTGGTAGTCAATAAATTCAAGAACAAAATTGTTTCTTGTATCAGTAATAGGAAAGTTCTCCTGAAAGACTCTATACAAGTTTTCTCCTGTACGTTCATCGGGGATACGACCTATTTGAAAAAATTCCGTAAATGACTTTATCTGAACTTCCAGAAAATCAGGGTAACTAAGCTGATTTTTAATGGAAGCAAAACTAATTCTTGTATTATTTTGAGACATTTAGCTCCAAATTAATTGAAGTGACACATAACGACAATAGGGCTAAGGCTAAATATAAAATTAGCCCTAAACCCAAAAAAGTTTAAGCTTACGCTTTTATTTAATTTCAACTTCTGCACCTAATTCCTCTAATTGAGTCTTAAGGGCATCAGCTTCTTCTTTAGAAACTTTTTCTTTCAAAGTTTTTGGAGCAGCATCAACAATTTCTTTTGCATCTTTCAAACCAACTCCTGCTAAGTCTTTTACTAATTTTACAATTTGTAATTTAGACCCACCTGCAGAAATAAGAACTACATCAAATTCTGTTTGTTCTGCGGCTTCTTCACTTTCACCATCCATAGGGCCTGCAACAATAGCTGCTGCTGCTGCTGGCTCAATGCCATGAGTTTCTTTTAATTCGTCAAGTAATTCGTTAACTTCTTTTACTGTTAAGCCAACTAATTGTTCTGCTATAGCTTTAATATCTGCCATTTTTATAGAATTTATTAAGTTTTTAAATTTTAATTAATCAAATAATTATGATTCTTTTTCTGATAATGTTTTAAGAACACCTGTTATACCGTTTGCACCTGATTGAAGTGCTGAAATAAGGTTTTTAGCAGGTGATTGTAGTAACAATACAACATCTCCAATAAGTTCTTCTTTAGATTTGATTGTTGTTAATACTTCAAGTTGTTCATCGCCAAGGTATACTGATTCTTCAACATACGCACCTTTTAATATTGGCTTTTCTGATTTTTTTCTAAAGCTTTTTATCAATTTTGCTGGTGCATTTCCGGTGTGTGAAAACATCATTGCGCTGTTTTCTTTAAGAGCCGGAGCTAATTCTGAAAAATCAATACCAGAAGCTTCAAAAGCTTTTTCTATAAGTGTATTTTTTACAACTTTAAGAATAATGTCACTTTTAAAACATTGGCGGCGAAGATTACTTGTTGTTTCAGCATTTAAACCAGCAATATCCGTAATATAAAAATGTGGATACTCCTTAATTTTTTCACTGACTTCTTGAATAATACGGCTTTTGTCTTCGCGTTTCATCTTTTTCTACTTTAAATTATTCGTCAATAGATTTAATCTCTAAGGCAATACCAGGGCTCATCGTACTAGAGATAGATACACTTTTTACATAAGTACCTTTCGCAGATGAGGGTTTTAATTTAAGAATAGTTTGTAAGAATTCTTTTGCATTATCAACAATTTGCTGTTTTTCAAAAGAAACTTTACCAATTGAGGTATGAATAATACCAAATTTGTCTACCTTAAAATCAATTTTACCCGCTTTAACTTCTTTTACGGCTTTGCCAATATCCATTGTAACGGTACCTGATTTTGGGTTTGGCATTAAGCCTCTTGGACCTAATATTCTACCCAAAGCACCAACTTTAGCCATTACAGAAGGCATAGTAATTACTACATCCACATCAGTCCATCCACCTTTGATTTTTTCTACATATTCGTCTAGTCCTACAAAATCAGCACCGGCAGCTTTAGCTTCGTCCTCTTTATCAGGAGTACATAAAACTAACACTTTTTTCTCTTTACCAGTTCCGTGAGGAAGAGTTACTATACCACGTACCATTTGATTGGCTTTACGTGGATCAACTCCAAGACGAATATCAATATCAACAGATGCATTGAATTTAGTAGTAGTAATTTCTTTTACTAAATTGGCTGCTTCATCCAGAGAATACTTTTTGCCAATCTCAAGCTTTTCTAGTACTTTCTTTCTGTTTTTTGAAATTTTTCCCATTTTCTCGCTTTTTTAATTGTTTTGAAATGGTGAATCTCCTGAAATAGTAAGTCCCATACTTCTAGCCGTGCCAGCTACCATTCTCATTCCTGATTCAACGGTAAATGCGTTCAAATCTGGCATTTTAGCCTCAGCTATTTGCCTTACTTGTTCCCAAGTAACAGAAGCTACTTTTTGTCTGTTTGGCTCTGGTGAACCACTTTTCAGACCAGCTGCTTCTAAGAGTTGAACAGCTACTGGTGGGGTTTTCGTAATGAAATCGAATGATTTATCAGCGTAAACGGTAATAATTACCGGTACAACTTTTCCCATTCTATCTTGGGTTCTTGCATTAAATTGCTTGCAGAACTCCATGATATTTACCCCTTTGGCACCTAAAGCTGGACCTACCGGTGGTGAAGGATTTGCCTGTCCACCTTTGATCTGCAGTTTAATTAAACCTGCTACTTCTTTAGCCATCTCTTTTACTGTTTTACTTGTTTATTGATAATATGCATTTTTACTTAATATAGGAAGCTTTCGAAAATTAATTCGTTAAGCAAAAATGTAAATTTTTATTCTTTATCTACTTGTGTAAAAGCTAATTCTACTGGTGTTTTGCGACCAAATATTTTGACCATAACTTTGAGTTTTTTCTTCTCATCGTTAACTTCTTCAATTGCTCCTGTAAAGCCATTGAAAGGGCCATCTATCACTTTTACGTTTTCACCAACATAAAATGGTGTGTTAATTTCAGCGTCAGTATCCGCTAATTCATCTACCTGACCCAATATTCTCTTAACTTCATTTTCTCGCAAAGGAATTGGTTCTGCGCTTTCAGTATCAGCTAAAAATCCTATTACATTAGGAATATTTCTCAATATATGAGGTATTTCTCCTTGCATTACTGCTTCTACTAACACGTACCCAGGAAAGTAATTGCGTTCTTTACTAATTTTTTTCCCATTTCGTATTTGGTATACTCTTTCAGTTGGAATAAGAACTTGTGAAATAGATTCCTCTAAATTGAGACTCTTTACTTCACTTTCGATATATTCTTTTACCTTCTTTTCTTTTCCACCGATAGCACGAATTACATACCACTTTTTTTTTGTTTGCTCAGCCATTTTTTCTGTTATAAGAGGCTATAAACGAAACCTAAAACTCCTTGCCAAATAGATCCTTCGTTAATTCCGAAGATAAAATCCATCAAGAATACAGCTATTGCAATAATTAATGAAGCAACCATTACAACAATTGCACTATCTTGAAGTTCTGACCATGTCGGCCAAGTTACTTTAAATAATAACTCGTTTTTTACTTCTTGTAAATATTTTATAAATCTCATTTCAAAAAAAAATTTGCACGGGAGGAGCGACTCGAACGCCCGACACCTGGTTTTGGAGACCAGTGCTCTACCAACTGAGCTACACCCGTGTTTAAAAGTCCACAAATAAATTGCGAACTTTCGTTATTTATTTATTCAATAATTTCAGTTACCTGTCCAGCACCAACTGTACGTCCACCTTCGCGAATCGCAAAACGTAAACTTTGGTTAAGAGCTACTGGAGTAATTAAATTTACTGTGATAGTAACATTATCACCTGGCATTACCATATCAACACCTTCAGGTAGTTTTATTTCTCCTGTAACATCAAGAGTACGAACATAAAACTGAGGGCGATAGTTGTCATGGAATGGAGTGTGACGGCCACCTTCTTCTTTTTTCAACACATAAATTTCTGCTTTGAATTTAGTGTGAGGTTTAATAGAGTCAGGTTTTGCTATAACCATACCACGTTTAATCTCATCTTTATTAACACCACGAAGTAATAGACCAACATTATCACCAGCTTGACCATCGTCAAGAATTTTACGGAACATTTCAACACCAGTAACAACTGATTTCATTCCTTCTGCTCCAAGACCAATAATCTGAACTGGGTCACCTGTGTGAATAAGACCAGTTTCGATACGGCCAGTTGCAACTGTACCACGACCTGTAATTGAGAAAACATCTTCAACTGGCATTAAGAATGGCTTTTCAGTATCACGAGGAGGAATTGGAATCCATGAGTCAACTGCATCCATTAATTCCATAATTTTGCCAACCCATTTTTCTTCACCGTTCAATCCACCAAGAGCTGAACCATGAATAACAGGAGTATCATCACCTTCATACTCATAGAAATTTAATAGGTCACGAATTTCCATTTCAACAAGTTCTAAAAGCTCGTCATCATCAACCATATCAACTTTATTGACGAAAACAACAATTTTAGGAACGTTTACCTGACGTGCTAAAAGGATGTGTTCACGAGTCTGTGGCATAGGACCATCAGTACCTGCAACAACAACAATAGCACCGTCCATTTGTGCAGCACCTGTAACCATGTTTTTAACATAGTCGGCGTGACCAGGACAGTCAACGTGTGCATAGTGACGCAAAGATGTTGAATACTCAACGTGAGCGGTATTAATTGTAATACCTCTTTCTTTTTCTTCAGGAGCATTGTCGATTGAATCGAAATCTCTGATTTCGCAAAAACCCTTTGTTGCTAAAACTGTTGTTATAGCAGCAGTAAGCGTAGTTTTACCATGATCTACATGACCAATGGTTCCGATATTAACGTGAGGTTTGTCTCTTGAAAATTTTTCTTTTGCCATGATTAAACAAATTTTGATTCGATAAATTAATTATTACGCAAAGTTTTCGAGCCAACGATGGGAATTGAACCCATGACCTTTTCCTTACCAAGGAAACGCTCTACCCCTGAGCTACGTCGGCAAGTTTAGAGCGGGCGACGAGGGTCGAACCCGCGACCTTCAGCTTGGAAGGCTGACGCTCTACCAACTGAGCTACGCCCGCTTAAAAAACTCTTAGTGGGGGGAGGAGGATTCGAACCTCCGAAAGCGTAAGCTAACAGATTTACAGTCTGCCTCATTTGGCCACTCTGGAATCCCCCCAGTAAAAAAAACGAATACAATATTTCAGAGCCGATGGAGGGATTCGAACCCCCGGCCAGCTGATTACAAATCAGCTGCTCTGGCCAACTGAGCTACATCGG
>DAOVUO010000219.1 GCA_030632545.1 Bacteroidales bacterium | reverse complement strand
GAATCATTTATACGCTCTTCTCACCCACTTGCCGCAGATTTATTATTCGATCACATTTCATTAGATTATTCAGAAACATTGATGGCTCCATCGGGATTTAATGCTGAAGAGTCCAAGAAACAATCAATGGAAAAAAACTACGGAAAGTACATTTTAGTAGTTGAAGGAGCAATTCCAACAAAAGATGGCGGTGTTTATCTCACTATTGGAGGTAAAACAGGGCTATCCATTCTTAAAGAAGCTGCTGAAGGTGCTGCGGCTATAATTACTTATGGTAGTTGCTCTTCAAACGGTGGTGTTCAATCGGCTTATCCAAACCCAACAGGCTCAGAGCCAGTTGGTGCTATAATAAAAAACAAAACTATTGTAAAAGTGCCTGGTTGTCCTCCTATTGGCGAGGTAATGACTGGAGTACTAGTACATTATTTAACATTTGGGCGTTTGCCACAATTAGATGAACATGGTCGTCCAAAGGAATTTTACGGAAAACGAGTACACGATAGTTGTTATCGTCGTCCTTATTTTGATGCTGGGCTTTATGCAGAAACATTTGATGATGAAAATGCAAAAAAAGGCTATTGCTTATACAAACTAGGTTGTAGAGGGCCTGTTACGTATAATGCATGCGGTACTATGGGCTGGAATAGTGGAGTTGGCTTTCCAATTAAATCAGGAAATCCATGTATTGGCTGTAGTGAAGCAGGATTTTGGGACAATAGTCCATTCTTAGAGCGTTTGACAAATGTAGCGGGCATGGGTATAGAAAGTACTGCCGACCAAATTGGTAAAATAGTTACTGGTGTAGCGATTGGTGCGGCTTTAACTCATGGTGTTGTTGTAAATGTAGCTAAGCGCAAAGAGCTTAAAGAATCGCTTGAAAGAGCAAAAGTTAACAATCAAAATATTGAAGAATAGAAAATAAAAAATTATGGCACAAAGAATAGTCATTGATCCTATAACCCGAATTGAGGGACACTTACGAGTTGAAGCAGAAATAAAAGATGGCGTTGTTTCAAATGCTTGGTGTTCATCTACAATGGTTAGAGGGCTCGAAAAAATAGTTGAAGGTAGAGATCCACGTGATGTTTGGGCTTTTGTTCAGCGAGCATGTGGAGTATGTACTACAGTACACGCCATTGCGTCAATTCGTTCGGTAGAAGATGCTCTAGGAATAGTAATTCCACCAAATGCAGAATTAGCACGAAACTTAATAACGGCCGCTCATTCGCTACAGGACCATGTAGTGCATTTTTATCACCTACATGCACTTGACTGGGTTGATGTAACGGCAGTACTAAAAGCTGACCCAAAAGCAACTTCAGTGCTTGCTCAAAGTATTTCAAAATGGCCTAAAAGTTCACCAGGTTATTTTTCGGATGTCAAAAATAAAATTAAAAAATTTGTTGATAGTGGACAATTGGGCATTTTTGCAAATGGATATTGGGGACACTCAGCATATAAACTTCCACCTGAGGTTAATTTATTAGCTGTTGCCCATTATTTGGAAGCCTTAGAATGGCAAAAAGAAATAGTAAAAGTACATACTATTTTAGGCGGGAAAAATCCACATCCACACTTTTTAGTAGGAGGAATGGCTTCGGCAATTAATATAGAAGACCCAGGCGGATTAAATTCTGAACGACTAGCTTTTATAGGAAAATTATTTGAAGATGCTAAAACTTTTGTAGATCAAGTATATATTCCAGATTTACTAGCAATTGCCTCTTTTTATAAAGATTGGGGCACTATTGGCGTAGGCTCTAAAAATTATATGTCTTACGGCGATTTACCTACAAACGGATATAATGATCCGAGTAGTTACAAAATGCCTCAAGGAATTATTTTAGATGGTGATTTAACTAAAGTTCATGAAGTAGATTTCCGCAAACAATCAGAAATTCAGGAATTTATTAATAATTCTTGGTACGAATATTCTAATGGAAATGAGGCAGGAAAACATCCGTGGGAGGGTGAAACAAATATTAAGTATTCAGGGCCGAAACCGCCTTACGAAAATCTTGATTTTGATCAAAAGTATAGCTTTGTAAAAACACCACGTTGGAATGGCAGACCTATGGAAGTTGGCCCATTAGCGAGAGTTTTAGTTGGTTATGTTAAAGGTGTTGACGAATTTCAGCAAGTAGTAAACAATGCACTACAAACCTTAGATATTCCAGCATCTGCATTATTCTCTACTCTTGGTCGTACTGCTGCCAGAGGGCTTGAAACCCAATTGATGGCAAATTGGTCGATGGAGTTTTACAATCAATTGCTTACGAATATCAAAAATGGTGATACTCGAATGGCTAATATGGAAAAAACAGATCCTAAAACTTGGCCAAAAGAAGCAAAAGGTGTTGGTTACCAAGCTGCTCCTAGAGGTGGCTTAGCACACTGGATTGTTATTAAGGATGGGAAAACTGCAAATTATCAGATGGTTGTTCCTACAACATGGAATGCTGGACCTAGAGATCCTAAAGGTCAAATGTCGGCATACGAATCATCGTTAATTGGAACACCTATTGCCGATCCAAAAAATCCAATTGAAATAATAAGAACTATTCACTCTTTTGATCCTTGCTTGGCTTGCGCAGTTCACATTTACGATGAGCATGGAAAAAATATTTCCCAAGTTCAAGTAGGTGGTGCATGTTCAATTTAATAATTAACTATTTTAAAGCACATAAGTATGTTAATACCCAGTCATATAGACAAAAGAACCTGTGATTATAAACGTGTATACGTTTGGCAGATTCCAGTACGATTTTTCCACTGGATCAATGTGCTAACTCTATTTACACTTGCTGTTACAGGTTTTATAATAGCAAATCCACCAGCATTACAACTGAGTGCCGAGGCCTCTGAAATATTTTATATGGGTTATGTACGATTAATTCACTTTAGCTCTGCATATATTTTTACAGCCAATTTAATACTTAGAGTATATTGGGCATTTGTAGGCAATAAATATGCACATGCTAGGAATTTTTTACCCACTACTAAAAAACAATGGAAAAATGTAATGCATGTTTTTAAAGTAGATATTCTTTTAATGAAAGATAAAGAAGATTGTTTAAAAAATATCAGCATTGGGCATAATGCCGTTGCTGGATTATCATATCTTGGTCTTTTTATTCTTTTATTTTTTCAAATGATTACCGGATTTGCAATGCTTGCTCCTACTTCAGAGTGGTTTTTACCCAAATTATTTAAATGGGCTACTGCATTAGCAGGTAATGAATCTAATCTTCGCTATATCCATCATATTATAACGTGGTTAGTAATAATTTTCTCTATTATTCACATGTACTTAGTTTTCTTCCACGATTATCTTGAAGCAAGAGGAGAAAGTTCATCAATGATTAGTGGTTTTAAATTTGCTAGAAGTGAACGATTTAAAGATGCTTCAGAAAATGAAGCAATTTAAGAAATGAGGAAACGATAAGTTAATTTTTAACAAAAAAGGCCTGACAGAATAAAATCTGTCAGGCCTAATTGAAAAGGGCAAATGCATGAGCGACAAGGAAGTAACTAAACTGCAAAACAATCATTTTCAAACTCTAGGCGAAATTAATGAAAGTAAAAAAGGCAAAATTCTAATAATGGGCATTGGAAATTATTTGCTTGCTGATGAAGGTGTTGGTGTTCATGCAATTCACGAACTTGCTGAACGACAAATCCCTGATTATGTAGATATTGTTGATGGTGCTACGGGTAGTTTTGAACTACTCCCAGTACTTGGTGCTTACGATAAGGTAATAATGATAGATGCCACCATGGATAATAAAGAAGCTGGTACAATTGGCGTACTTTATCCTCGTTTTTCAGCAGACTTTCCAGTTGCATTAAGCTCCCACGACATTGGCCTAAAAGACCTTTTTGATGCTCTTGAATTTAAAGGCGACATGCCCAGACTAATTCTTATTACCGTTACAATAAAAGAAATACTTACCATGAAAATTGAGCTAAGTGAAAAAATACAAGCTGCAATGCCTAAAGTAGCAGATATTGCCTTAAATTTAGCTGCCAGAATTAAAAATGGCGAATTATTAAACGACTAAAAAATGGAAAGTTTTTTTTCTAATGTCCCTTTACTGTTTGGATTGATTGCAGCAATTCTGCACGTTTTAGCTGGCCCAGACCATCTAGCTGCTGTAGGGCCAATTGCTATAAAAAGTCAAGTCCGCTCATGGTTAATTGGTTTATCGTGGGGTATTGGGCATATAATTGGAATGCTACTTATAGGAATACTTTTTTATTTTTTTAGAGAGCTTATCCCAGTAGAAAAAATTTCAAATCACAGCGAGCAAATTGTTGGTTTTCTATTGATTATAATTGGAATATGGGCATTTTGGCGATTTAGAAGTGAAAAATTAAGCCATAAGCATATTCATGTTCATCAGAACGAAAAAGGGAAATACTTTGTTCATAATCACGAACATAAACATAATTATAGGCATAATTATAAGCACGATTATAAGAATAATGAACAAATTGAACATAAGCATAAAAACACATTAGAAAAACAAAATATACTTATTTCGCTTGGAATTGGTATTATACACGGACTTGCAGGGGTTTCTCACATTATTAGTTTACTCCCAACTCTTGCTTTTTCTAATTCCACAGATTCCATAATGTATCTTAGTGGTTTTGCAACTGGAACAATCGTTGCGATGGTATTATTTGCTACATTATTAGGAATAATAGGCAAATATTCATCCGAACAACGAAAACAACTAAGTTATTCTGTAATTAACCTTACTGCTGGATTTGCAGCAATATCAGTAGGAATTTTCTGGATTTGGCAAAGTTTTTAGTGAGATACTAATAGGCTTTACCAAATCCATAAAAAAATCATTCTATTTCTGAGTATTTTTAGTAAATTTCAATTCAATACTAGCAACCACAAGACCATGGTCGCTTTTCCAATTTGGAATTCTATCATTAGTTAAAGTCTGGTCGAGTAAATGATCGTTAAAAAGTGAAACATAGCTAACTCGTGCTATATGATTTGGATTCTCAGAAACCAATTCTTCACTTACCATAATTTGGTCTAAACTTTCGTAATGTCCATTATGAATATGCGTATAGTAAAAATCTTGATAAGATTTACGTGCCTGAATATCCTTTGCATGATAAAGAAGCACATCCCAAATTTTTCTTTTCACATCCATTGGATAACGACGATGTGGCGGCTCTCCCGAAATTATTTTTGTTGTAACGCTCAATCCAGTATCATTAACATCTCCTAAAACAATTACTGGCCGTGCTTTATTCTTCAAGTCTTCCATTAACAATGACCTAAGTGCTGTGGCCTCAGCTGCTCTCAACATTAGCGAGCGAGTTTGTGCCTTTGCAACATCCAAAGGATTTTCTCGCGTTTCATCATTTATAAACTTAGGTCGTTTTGACTTT
>DAOVUO010000301.1 GCA_030632545.1 Bacteroidales bacterium | reverse complement strand
GCTTTTCCTGAGTTAATCAGAAAAATAGCTTCATTTTCGTTAAAGTCTTTTCTAGGAATTTCCACTAATTCTATATGCTTTTGTTCTTTTATTAAAACTGGTTGTTTAAGATAAGAATTGAGTGGGTCTAGTCCAGAACTTGTGCCATGAAAATAGCTTTCTAGTTTCGCTAGTTGAGTTTTAATTTCATTAATTTGCTCACTTTCTAGTATTGCTCTTTTAAAGTGATTTCTAGGCACATAGTTTTTGTATATTGCTGCTACTAATGCGCCAGAACTTCCAACACCATAGCCCTGAGGAATAGAGGATTCGAAATACATTCCTTGTTCTATATCTTTTTCGAGTGCTTTTATATTGAAATCAAAGTCAAGTTCGTCGTTTAATATTAATTTTTTAATATGATTGGCAAATTTGTTTAAGTGAATATTTGATTCTTTTGCAAAATTTAAATCAGTATATTTGCTATTAGACAAAAAACTGAGTTCTCCCTGAAAATGAGTATAAGGAATTGTTAGTGCTTGTGAACCACAGATTACACTATATTCACCAAACAATAATATTTTTGAATAGAAAACTTCTTGTCTCTTTTTCATTGCGTTAATAAATTTTTTGTGGGCCCTTACCCATTTTGTCATTAATAATTCTTGCCTCTGGCATATTTTGCATCAATTCTGCTGAAATAAACTCTCTAACTTTTTCTTTATTGTTTTCAGAATAAAGAATATGGATATTTGGCCCCGCATCCAGAGTAAAACAAACTGGAATTTTGGTGCTTTCTCTAAAATTTTTAATTTTTTCTATGGCCACTAATGTTTGTGGTTTTAGTAATGAATACCATGGTGTAGAGCTTAACATCATGGCATGTAAGCTTAATGCTTCATTTTCACAAATCTCAACAAAACTATCCAAATCACCATTTTTTAGCACTTTAAGTAGTTTTTCGGTGTTTTTATTTGCTTGTATTTTTCTTGCTTCAGCAAAAGGATTAGTATTCATAAGTGCATGACCTGCTCTGCTCGAAACTTTTTTTTGTTCCGAATCCACAATTAAAATAGTGTCGTTATAATTTTTAAAATTCTGATGTAAAGTTTCGTTTATAGAAATTGCATATTCTTGATTAGACTCTTGCTGTGCTTTAGTTGCGCCCCACAATGCCACTTGAGAAAAAACCGAACGAGAGGCGCTTCCAGAACCTAAACGTGCAAAATATGAACTACGCTGTAAAAACTCATTTTCACTGTATTTTTTTCCTTCAATTTGTTGTTCCAAATCCACCAAAGCCAAAGCTAATGCGCTCATTGATGAAGCTGAAGATGCTATTCCTGCCGAATGGGGAAAGCTGTTTTTACTCTCTATTTTTAATTTATACTCTTTTAAATACAAAAAATCATTCATTATGGATTCAATAAATATTTTAACTTTTTTTTCAAAAGCTTCATTTTTTTTGTTTTCAAATAAGTATTCTAGTTCTACTTTATTATTTTTTTCTTTTTTTTCGTAATGGATAATTGTTTCGGTGTGAGCTTTGCTTAATGTAAAACTAATAGATGGATTTATAGGAAGCTGATTACCATACTTACCCCAATATTTTATAATGGCAATATTTGAAGGGCTTCGCCAAGCTATTGATTTATTCATTAATATTTTGCTCATAAACTATTTCTGAGTAATTAAATAGAGTATTAAACCCTTTTTGCTTAAAGTAGTTTTTTACATACAATGAATTCTGAGAACTTATGACCATACAAAAATCACCACCCCAAGCACCAAGCGATTTAATTTGCCCTTTGAAATCAGAAAATAAGTTTTGCTTTATTGGTTGTTTTTGCAAAATATTTCCAATTATTGATTCATGTTCTTCCAAAATTTGGGCAAATTTAGTGAATTCTTTTAAATTTAATAATTCATTTGTTAAATCGCTTATTTTTTTGACATCTGAATCGAATGTTTGCTTTTTATTAAACTGATTTACACTTTGTTCTGAGTTTTGCTTTTTCTCCAGATAAACAAAAAATATTTGCTTCTTAAAGGGAATGTCCCATTTAATTTCTTCAAACTTTGGTGTTTTCTGATTAAGTGAATAGAAAAAGGGATTTTCTGCATTTGCAGCAGCGATATCGTAGGCAGAGCCATTTGAAACTGAAAAATGAAGTTCGTAAGGGTTTATTTTAGCCCATTGAGCTAAATTATTTATTATAGTTGAGCTTGTTCCTAATCCCCAAAAGCGATTAAAATCAATTTTATTTATAATCTTACTTACTTTACTAAAACTTAAATTTGGCTTTAATACTTTGATTGCTTTTAGTAGTTTTTGGATAAATAAAGCCGATTTTTCTTCTGAGGTTTCAATTATATTTAAATTATTAGAGTCGAAAATAGCTTTAAACCATTGTTTTTGATTCTCAAACGACAAACATTCAAAGCTTTGTGTGTTTTGACTTGAAATAATTTCTGTTGATTGTCCATATTTTAATGGCACAGCCAGTGCTTTAGCTCCTTTTAGAACTAAATACTCGCTTGTTAATAGAAATTTTCCTCGTGAATAAAAATGTTCGGATTGCACTTAACTTGCCTTTTAATTAAAATTCTTTGTGAATTCTTTTATTCCGAATATCACTTAAAAAATCCCCAACTGCCGAAAATGAAACTTTGTTCAATTTAAAGAATTGTACAGCTTTTGTTTTTTCGGGTAAAGTGGCATTAAAATGATTTAAAATATTAAGTAAGTGCATTTTCATGTGGCCAATCTGTATGCCTTTTGTAACAAGCGATTTTATTGCAGAAAAATTGTTTGCCAAACCCGAAACGGCAGTTATCATCATAAGTTCCTCTGCATTTGGGTTACCCAAAATTTCTAACGAACGCTTGGCTAATGGGTGTAGTGATGTTAAACCACCAATTGTTCCCATTGCCAATGGTAATACTAAGGAATACTTAAATTTACCATCTTCTATTTTAATATCTGTAAGGCTCGAATATTTACCGTTTCGAGAGGCGTAAGCATGTCCACACGCTTCTATTGCTCTAAAATCATTGCCTGTAGCTAATGCAACAGCATCAATTCCATTAAATATGCCTTTATTATGAGTTGTAGCTCTATGCACGTCTATTTGAGCAATTTTTACAGCTTGTTCAAATTTTTTCACAAATTCCTCTGCACTTAAATCATCATCTGCATCATTTAAGTCTTCGATATCACATTCCACCCAACTTCTTACAATACATTCGGGAGTGTAGTTTGATAAAATTGACATAATTATCGTAACATCTTTTTCAGAAAATGCGTCTGATTCTGTGATAAAATCTTTGAGTTCAATAGCAAATTCCTCTAAGCAGCTATTTATAAAATTAGCCCCCATAGAGTCCTTAGTATCAAAATTAATTTTTAATTGATAGTAATTCTCTAGCTCATGTCGCATGTCAATAAGCTCAATATCAATAATTCCACCACCACGTTTTCGCATGTTTTCAGTAATGCTTTCGGTGCGTTTAAGTAAACGTTCTCTCAGTTCTGGCATTAAAAAATCTAATCTTTCGTATTGTCCAGACCATGTGAAATGAACTTGTCCTATTTTTTTTATTGAAATAATTTCAGCTTTAAAGCCACCTTTCTCAGCCCAGTATTTTGCTGCTTTTGAAGCCGCTGCTACAACCGAACTTTCCTCAATTACCATTGGAATATGGTAAATTTTATTATTTATTTTAAAATTTGGCGAAATACCATAAGGCATAGGATAGTTGGTTAGAGTATTTTCGCTAAACTCATTTAAACGCTTTTGTATTTGCTTATTAGAATGCCAAAAACTAGCCAGTTCTTTTCTAAATTCGTCAGAGTCATTAACTAACTCACTTGCAATTTCTAGTTTTTGTTTTTTCGTTAATTTCGAAAAACTTTGAATAATTTCTCTTTTAATCATTAAACTGTTTTTTTTACGCTGCAAAACTACAAAATTAATTGTTAATAAGTTTTAAAGCTTCGGGTCTTAATCTTAATAAGTTATACGCTAGTTGTAAGCCTTTTGTTTGAATTTTGGCATAATGCCTAAGTGTATTTATGTCGCTCATTGCATATTTCAAAAAGCCCGAAGCTTGTCCGTAAATTGCTGGCATTCTGCTAGATTCAACTAAATAATAACCGTCTAAAAATGATTTTATTCCCCCAGAAATAATTAAATTTTTTGTATTTATTTGTTCTTTTTCGTCAACAAAATGGTTAATCCAATTTAACATTTCATAAGGATTATGTCCTAAAAAACTTAAAGGCTCAAATAATTCTTGGTCGTTTTGTTCACGTCTCCATATTTCCACTTTAGAAAAATTTGTTCCACCAATTGCGCCAAATTCTATTGCCTCTAACGGAAGTTTTAGTAGTTGTTTTAAGCTTTCGGGGCCAAATCCCTGACCAACTTCTTTTACTAT
>DAOVUO010000245.1 GCA_030632545.1 Bacteroidales bacterium | reverse complement strand
TTGCATTATACTATTTTCATCAATTCCCTAATTATTTCATTCTAACAAATATTTTGGTTGTGCCATTGGCAGGTATTATTTTACAACTTGCCATTGTTTTTTTGAGTTTTTCGGCTATTCCATTTGTTGGGTTAATATTAGCCAAAATATTAGATTTCGCAATTAGCTTTTTGTTAGTTGGAGTGCGGTTAATCGAAAGTTTTCCCTATTCTAGTACTCAGTTTATTGATTTTTCTTTTTGGAAAATTTTTGTGTTTTACACTTTAATAATAAGTGTGTTCTTTTTTATTATTAAGAAATATTATTTTTTGCTGAGATTAAGTTTAGTTGTAAGCTTGTTTTTTGTTGGAATTAGCACTGTAAGTAAATATTATCATCGTCAACAAAACCAGTTTATTATTTATAATTCGCCCAATAATTCTGCTTATCAAATATTGGCAAGTGGAAATAATTTTGCGTTTCATAATTTGTCGGATACTTTAAAATGGAATTATACCGCTAAAATGTTTAATAATGCAGCAATGTATGCAAATACTTCAACATTAAGGTTTCAACATTCTGATTTTAATTCTGCAAAATTATTGAGTGGATTGAAGCGTTTTGGAAAAGAGCGTGTTTTTTTTATTCATACAGATAGTCTTGAAAATAAGTATATTGCAGAGCCATTATTGGTCGATTATTTGGTTTTAAGTGATAATGCGTCATGTTCAGTTGAAAAACTCACACAATTATTTGTGTTTGAAAGCCTAATAATTGACTCTTCTGTTGATTATTATAAACGCAAGAAGTGGTTAGATGAAGCCACAGAATTAGATGTTTCAGTTTACGATGTTCGTTCAGAAGGAGCATTTATTTTAAATTTTTAACCTAGCCAACCTTCTCTATCTAAACTTCTGTATTGAATTGCTTCAGCCAAATGTTCAGTCATAATATCTTCGCTTTTTTCTAAATCGGCTATTGTTCGTGATACTTTTAAAATTCGGTCATAAGCTCTAGCTGATAAACCAAGTTTTTCCATGGCATTTTTTAGCAAAGCATTGCCAGGAGTATTTAATTTGCAGTATTCTCTAATTAGCCTTGAGTGCATTTGTGCATTGCTATGTATTTCTTTTTGTTTTTCAAATCTATTTTGCTGAATTAGTCTAGCTTCCATAATACGTTCACGAATTTTTTCACTAGTTTCAGTTTGCTCTTCATCCGTTAATTTTTCGTAAGGAACTGGAATCACCTCTATATGAATATCAATTCGGTCGAGTAGGGGGCCTGAAATTTTATTCATGTATTTGTGGCGTACATTTACATTACAAACACATTCTTTTTCGGGGTGATTGTAATAACCACAAGGACATGGATTCATTGCTGCTACAAGCATGAAACTTGAAGGATATTCAACGGAAAATTTCGCCCTTGAAATGGTAATTTTTCTGTCCTCAAGTGGTTGTCGCATAACTTCAAGTACACCTCGTTTAAATTCTGGTAATTCGTCTAAAAATAAAACGCCATTGTGAGCCAGAGAAATTTCGCCAGGTTGTGGATATTGACCACCACCAACCAGAGCCACATCGCTAATAGTATGGTGTGGCGACCTAAAAGGACGAGAAAACATTAGAGAGGTGTTTTTATCTATCTTTCCAACAATTGAATGTATTTTTGTGGTTTCAAGTGCTTCTTGTAAACTAAGTGGTGGTAGTATTCCTGGTAATCGTCTAGCTAACATTGTTTTTCCAGAGCCAGGTGGGCCAATTAAAATAATATTATGTCCTCCTGCTGCTGAAATTTCCAAGGCACGTTTTACATTTTCTTGACCTTTAACATCGGAAAAATTAAATTCTGCCTTATTTATATTTTTAAAAAATTCTGCTCTAGTATCAATTTTTATTGGTTCTAGTTCATTCTCAAGATTAAAAAAATCTATAACTTCTTTGATATTTGAAACACCGTAAACGTCCAAATTGTCAACAACTGCTGCTTCTTTTGCATTTTCTATTGGCAGAATAAAACCTTTAAATCCTTCTTCTCGTGCTTGAATGGCAATTGGTAGTGCTCCTTTAATTGGGCGCAATGTACCATCAAGCGAAAGTTCGCCCATTATTATATAATTGCTTACATCTTTGTTTAAAATTTGTTCGGATGCAGCTAAAATTCCTATGGCTAAAGTTAAATCATAAGCAGTACCTTCTTTGCGAATATCGGCAGGTGCCATATTGATTACTATTTTTTTTCCAGGGATTTTTTTTCCATGAATCTTTAATGCACTTTCAATACGTTGTTGACTTTCTTTTACAGCATTGTCAGGTAATCCAACCAAAAAAAAGTTTACCCCAATTGATATATTTACTTCAACAGTAATTGTGGTTGCATCTACGCCAAAAACAGCGCTTCCAAAGGTTTTAATAAGCATTTTTTAGGCTTTAATAAGTTCTTCTATATAATGTATCATACTATGAATAATTTTGATATGGATTTCTTGAATTCTGTCGGAATAATTAAAATGAGCAACACGTATTTCAATATCTGCCATGGATGCTAATTTTCCGCCATCTTTGCCCGTTAGAGCTATTATTTTCATTCCCTTTTTTTTTGCTATTTCTGCTGCATTTAATATGTTTTGCGAATTTCCACTTGTGCTAATAGCTAGTAAACAGTCGTTTGTTTGACCTATGGCATCAATATAGCGAGAAAATATATGCTCAAAACCGTAGTCGTTAGCTGTACAAGTTATATGAGTGGGGTCGGAGATGGCAATTGCAGCGTAAGGTTTGCGAGATTCTCTAAATCGTCCAGTTAATTCTTCTGCAAAGTGCATTGCATCGCTCATTGAACCACCATTACCACAGCTTAATACTTTAGCACCGGTTTTAAAACTTTCTGCTATTATTGTTGCTGCTTTTTCAATGGCAGTAATGTTTGATTTATCTGCAATAAAAGCATTCAGTACTTTCTGTGCTTCCAAAAAATCTTGCAAAATGATGTTATCCATATTACAAAAGTAAAAAAATAGCCGAAAGATTAATTGGAAAATTTAATATTCTCTCGAAAGCGAATTTGTGTAGTTTCATTAATCCACGAATCAAAATGATAATTTGAATTTTCTGAAATTCCTTTAAAGAAAGCATCTTCTTCGGAGGGGAAGTATTGTTGAACCCATTTTATTTTTTTATTAATTGAATCTTTTAGCTCTGGTTTTAATTGTGCTGCTTTTTTAAATTTGTCAGCAGCCAAACAAAATATTACTCCATTTAGTGTTTCGTTTGATTTTGATTGTGCCGCATTAATGTAAATCTCACCCAAAAGGTAGTAATTCATAGCATTATTTGGATTTGTTTTTAATGATTTTTCAGCATTTTGTTTGGCTAAAATTAAATTATTTTGTGCAAAATAGGAATTGGCAATTAGAAAATAGATTTCGGCAAGCTCTTCTTTATTAGTTGATTCTGTCGAATTTTGAGTTTGAATATCAATCCATTGTTGAGGCCATATTGAATTTTTAGGCTGCGTTTGAATATTTTTTTTTGTTAGCTCTAACAAAATAGTAAGCTGTAGATTTAAATCTTGTAATTTAATAAGCTGAGTAGTAAATTCAGACCAATTGTTTTTTTCTATTTGACAAATTTCAGTATATAATTTATTTTGAAATTGTTTGAAATTGTTTGTTTTAGCAAATAGAATTAGTTGTATGAAATCAGAATAGAAATTTTGGGCTGAATAGTTATATTGAGTATATAATTTTTTTGAAGTGTAAAAATACGCTAAGGCTGCTTGGCTTGGAAAATTATTTTTCAAACCAAGATAAGCGGTTTTCATTAAACTTGCTATTTGTAAAAGAGTAGTTTCATCTTTTTCCGAATAATTATATAGAGCTAGTGCTTTTTTTAATGTGTAAAAATCATTGTTTGAGCTTATTATAGCCCAGTCGGAGTAAACTATTAGTAAAGAATCGAGTAAAATAGTTTTTATTTGAAGGTTTTTATTTTGTTTTAATTGTGCTAAAATATATTTTTCACCATCGCTTAAAAGTCTTTTTTTGTTAGTTACATTATTTTGATACGTATTTTGCCAGCGGCTATATGCTTCTGAAGTATAGCCAATTTTATTCAATTCTCTGTAAATTGAAATCTGTTTAAGGCATTTAATCGAGTCATTTTGCATATTCTGCCCAATTGCTAGTACGTTTTCTAGCAATAAAAATATTATGACAAATAAGCGAATAATGGTTTTCATTTTATAAGACTATATATTGTTCAACGATTACCCGATGTTCGGGGCAGCTTGGTGTGTTTTTGTAATTGTAAGCAATAACGAGATTTTGTCAAAGTTTTTTTCCTTAATAGAGTTGTTGCTTATTTAGTTCTACTTTATTAACTTTTTAACTTCCCACTTCCACTATAATGGATAACGTACTAAACCACCATCTACAGTATAAACTTGTCCTGTAACATATCGAGAAACTGGTGATAATAACCAAGTAGCAAGAGACGCAAAATCATCAGGATTTCCCATTTTGCCAACAGGTATTTCTTTTTCAACATGGTTTTGTACCTCTTCTATACTAATTCCCATTTCTTTGCTTTCACGTGCAAAAATTCTATCAACAGCACTTGTTTTATGATAGCCTGGACTAATTATATTTAAAGTAACACCTTTAGCGGCAATATCTCTACTAAGAGTTTTAGCCATTGCTGCAACAGCCATTCTTAACGAATTGCTGAGTACCAAATTTTGTAATGGATGTTTTAAGGTAGAGCTTTCAATCATTAAAATACGTCCATAATTTTGAGTCATCATTTTTTGAGATGCAAATTTTAAAAGCTGCATTTTCCAACGCAATAAGCTACGGTATGCCGAATCCCAATCTTCAACAGTAGTTTCCATGAAATTTTTGGCTGGTGGTCCACCTGCATTAATTAATAAACCATCCCAGTTTTTGTTTCCGTAATTTTTATATAAATTATCTAGTGTTTCTTCTTTTGTTATATCACCAACTAAAGTTTCAGCATTCTTGAAGTTTTTAGCAGCTTCAAGTAATTTTTCTTCTGTACGTGCAATCATTAGAACATGAGCACCTTCGTTAAGGAGGCTATGCGCAATTGCTTTTCCAAATCCACTAGATGCACCACCAACAATAAAAAACTTATCTT
>DAOVUO010000054.1 GCA_030632545.1 Bacteroidales bacterium | reverse complement strand
TTGCCTTATAGTGAGGATTTTTCAGAAACAAGTTTTCCTTTTTGCTGGACGCAGGTAAATTCCTCAGGTGTGACTGATAGATGGGAAGTTTTTTCTTCAAATGAAGCTGGTGGTGTAGCAAGTGAATTGAAAGCAATTTATGAAGATGTACAAAATGCAAGTTCACGAATTGTTTTACCAATGATTAATCCAAACGGTGCTCAGGAAATTCAATTTAGTTTAGATTTATTTTTTGACACTTATGATACAGGTGTACAATTCAAATTACAAGCTTCGTTGGATAAAGAAACATGGAGTGATATCAAAATTTTAGTGGAATCAGCACCTAATGGAAATGATATTGGCCCAATTAGAGATACATCAATTTTTGAATTACCCTTTGGCGATGTTCCCACATATTTTGCGCTTTCGCTAGTGGGCGATTTATTTGCTTTTGATTATGTATATGTTGATAATATAAGTATAGATGGATTGTATGGTGAGCCAGGTTCGCCAAATTGGTCATCTATTCCTAATCAAACAATATATTCCAACGAAAGCTTTACCGACATTAATTTAAAGAATTTTGTAACAGATGATATTACAACAGTGGATAACTTAGTATATAGTTACGAAAATGCGACAAATCTTGCTGTTTCTATTGTAAATGGACTTGCAAGTGTTTCTGCCATAGATCCAAATTGGCTAGGTAGCGAAACTATTAGCTTTATTGCAACCGATGAGGCTAGTATGATTGGAACAACACAAGTTATATTTACAGTTTTAGCGGCAAACGAAGCTCCAGTTGTTGGCGCAATTCCTGATCAAACAATTAATCAAGGTGAAGAGTTTACAGATATAAGTCTTGATAATTATGTTGAAGATGATTATACTGCTGATGTAAATATTGTTTGGTCAATAAGTAATTCTGATTATTACACAATTAATATTGTTGATAGATTATTGCAAATTGAAGTTAAGGAAGCTTCATGGTTTGGAACAGAAACTATTCAACTTACAGCAAGCGATGAGGCTGACTTATTCTCTACAGTAGATATAGTATTTACAGTTAATTACGTGAATTTTGCACCAGAAATTACTGCAATAGCAAACCAAACGATAAAAAAAGGTGAGAGTTTTGAAATTATTTATTTAAATGAATTTGTAAGTGATAATTCTACTCACGATACGGATATAGTTTGGACAATTATTGGTGAGCAAAATTTATTTGTTGATATTACGGCTCAGGTTGCTGAAATTAGTCCTGTTGACACTAATTGGATAGGAGAGGAGAGTCTTGAATTTGTTGCTACCGATGAAGAAGGAGCTAGTGATAATGTTGATATTGTTTTTACTATTGAAGACAATGTTGGAATATTTTCACTTAACGAGAATAGTCATAGAATCAGTATTTATCCTAATCCAACAACTGGCGATTTTATTATTGAATTACTTGGGAATAGGCATTATAGAGCAACTGTAAGTATTTTAGATATTTCTGGAAGTTTGGTGTATCGTAAAACTTTTGTTGAGTCGGATAAAGAAATACTTATAAGTTCTCAAAAACTAAGCAAAGGAATTTATTTAGTAAGTTACACTACAAAAGAGTTTGTTGCAACAAGAAAGCTTATAGTAAAGTAGCGGTTTTCTGCTTTAGTTGTTTGACTATTATGTGTTTATGATTTTTTTGTGCTTTGTTGGTAATTCAACAAAAAAGGTAGTTCCAATATTTTCTTTAGATTCAAAGTAAATAGAACCACCAAGCATTTCTACAAGTTTTTTTGTTATTGGTAAACCAAGTCCAGTTCCTCTTGCTGTAGTTTTTGTGTATGTATGTATTTGTGCAAAACGAATAAAAACTAAGTT
Source organism: Bacteroidales bacterium (assembly GCA_030632545.1). Taxonomy (GTDB): domain Bacteria; phylum Bacteroidota; class Bacteroidia; order Bacteroidales; family DYOH01; genus DYOH01. The sequence goes on along the minus strand of DAOVUO010000054.1, from coordinate 8,327 downwards.
TTTTTTATCTTCGGGAATACCTAATCCAGTATCTTTTACATAAAAAATGAAGGTGTTTTTCTTTTTTTTATATCCAAAACTAATTTCACCTTTTTCAGTAAACTTTAATGCATTTCCAATCAAATTATTTAAAATTTGAATAAGATGTTTTTCGTCAGAAATAATTATGTCATTAGTTTGATTATTTTCGAGAATTAGATTGACTTCATTATTTTTTGATGTAATTTGGATTTTAAAAAGTTCGAAAATATTTTCAAATAATTGTGAGATATTAATTTCAGAATATTTAATTTTTTCTTGACCAGCTTCAATTTTTGATAAATCTAGTATGTCGTTAATAATATTTAGTAGTTGTTTTGCACTTGATTCAATAATATTTAAAAATTTATTGTTTCGCTCTGGATCAGAACTTTCCTTTAAAAGCTGAACAAAACCCAATACTCCATTCATTGGTGTACGAATTTCGTGTGACATATTAGCCAAAAAGGCAGATTTTAACTCATCCGATTCTTCTGCTTTTTTGCGAGCAGCAATAAGCTTTTTCTCGTGTGCTTTGTTTTGTGAAATATCTACAAAATTTCCAATTGCTGCATTATTTTCAATAGAATCAATTTTAGTAGCAGAATAATCTATCCATTTAATTGATTTGTCCTTTGAAATTAATTTTAACTGAAAATTTGTGGTTTTGTTTTTTATTTGTGTTGATATAATATTTTTTTTTTTAAAATACGAAAGTGAATCAGGATGGATAAGATTTTCAATCGTAATTGTTTTTAATTCATCAGAAGTATAGCCTGTAATAGTAGAAGTAGCTGGGTTTGTATAGATAAAACCTGAATTATTAAACAAGAAAATGCCTGCTTGACTTAATTCAGATAATTCTTTGAAAATAGTTTTACTTCGTTTGAGTGCCGATTTGCTTTTTTCGAGTAAATCAATATTATTAAGTAAAACTAGAAGGTGAATTTTATGGTTAATTTCAATGTATTTTATGTACAAACTAATCCAAATTTTAGTTCCATCTTTTTTTCTTCCTAAGGCCAAGTAATTCTGATTTTCTGTTTTGTGGAAGTATTTTCCTATGTTAACTAGTTTGTTTGAAGCAAGTTCCTCCCTTGTTTCAAATAAATCAGTAAGATTTAAATCTAGTATTTCACTCATCTTATACCCAAATAGTTTTAAAAAAGATTCATTAGCTTGATTAATTTTCCGAGTATCAATGTTTAAAAGTAAAATGCATTCGTTTACTGCATTAAATATTTTTTTGTAGTTCGTTTCAGAATATTTAAGCTCAGAATTTATTTTTTCTAGCTTAGTGTTTTGTTTTTCAATTTGATTTTTGTGGTTAAGGTTTTCATCAATATTTCTACTGAAAACTATGATTTTATCTTTAATATCTTTAATTCTTACAATTTTTAGCCAATGGTTTTTTTTAGCAATGTTTTCAGATTTAATAATACCGTTGCATTCCTGTTTATCTGTTGATGCTAATCTAGAAAAAATAATCTTCCAATTAATGTTTTTACAGAAATCAGTGAAATTTTTGCCTATAATCATCGACTTGTCGTTCAGTTCAATTTCTTTCATAAACTGATTGTTAATATTTTGTATTATACCTTCATTATTAAGAATAAGAAGACTATCAGGAGCACTTTCAAATAAATTTTTAAATAAGATATTTAACTCAGCCGCTAATTTTATTTCACTTATGTCGTATATATATCCTTGAATTAGTTTTTTAGATTCGTAGTTAATCAATCGGCCAAGAATCATTACATTAATAAAGCTACCATCTTTTTTAATAAATATTTCTTCTATTGAAATGGCTGCGCTTTCAGTTTTATATATGTTTTGCATGCGTTGCATGGCTATATCTTTGTATTCAGGTGCTATAAAATCGAATATTTTTTTATGTTTAACTTCGTTTATATCAGAATAACCAAGTTGATGTAAAAACTTTGGATTAGCATACGTAATTATTCCTTTATCAATCATAATTATCCCAACAGGCGATTTTTCTAAAAAATAATCGTATCTCAGATTAGCACTCTCAAGCTCATGTTTTAGCTCTGTATTTTCAGCTTTAAGTTTTTCTATTTCAAACTTAAGTTTTTCAGTATCTATTTTCGACATGCATATTTTTATAAATTCAAAATAACTGCAATAAATACAATAATTATGAGATTATGTAAAAGATTAAGTAAAAGGTTAAGTAAAAGGTTAAGTAAAACATTATGCATAAACTGTGCAAAATATTTTTTCTTTACTAAATTGCCTGTTTTTTTATAGACAAAAGCTTACTTTATCTTTCAAATTGAATAATATGATGCATTATCTTTCAAATAATGCGTGGCTTGTATAGGGATAAAAATGAAAGTAAGTGTTTTTTTTAGATTATCAATGCAAAAATATAGTTGTTAAACATAGCTGCTAGATATTCAGTGTTTTAACTTAAAACTTACCAGCCTGACCCGAACATCGGGAAAGTATTATTAGAGTTCCCCATTTATAATATATATGCTTTGTTACCAGAAGTTATGTTGTTTAGTATAGTTTTGTTTTGTAAGTTCTTTGTGCTTAGTTACTAACGAGTAGTTAGTGTTTAGGATTGTAAAGTAATTTGAAATTTATTTTGAGAAGCAGTTATGCTTTATAAATTGATTAGTGAAAATTATAATGTTTGATTATAATTATTTTTTTGTGAATTTGATTGAAAAAATCATTTTATATGATAATTTTTTATCAGATTTTTTGACTTTTAATAATTATTATATATCTTTGTAGTAGAGTAAGTTTGCAATTATTAAAAAGCCCACGAATTATGATTATTGATTGGAAAAATACCCATGTTATTTTAATGGGAGCTTCTGAGTATAAAGATAAAAACCTTCCTGCAATTCCCAATGTGAGAGTGAATATTAACTCCTTGAGACGTGTTTTAAAAAACCCAGAAATAGTTGGAATAAGTAATGTTACAGAAGCCCATAATTTAACTAAACGAAATACACTCAAACGTTTAGATGTTGCTATAGATAATGCAGATAGACCTGAAAGGACTTTAATTGTATATTATGCCGGACATGGTGTTATAGATAACAGACAAGGTTTTTCTGTATATTTGGCAACAAAAGATATTGACGAAAAGCATCCTGATATTGATGGAATTGGTGTATCAGAATTAAAAAACAAGATTAATAATTGTAGTGCTGGACGTAAAATAGTGATTTTGGATGCTTGTCATAGTGGCCAAATATTAAAAGGTGGTATGACTACCGCTGGTTCTTTATGGAAAGCTGAAATTGAGCAATTTGCTCAAGCTGAAACTAATAATGATGTAGAAGGACTTTTTATTCTAGCTTCTGCTGGTGAATTTGAAACAGCTTTGTATCCAGAAGATAAGCCAAATGAACCTACTTTCTTTTCTGGGAAGCTTATTGATATTTTAAAAAATGGATTGCATACTGCTGGCGAGTATATTACTTTAAATGATATATATAATGAGCTTAAATATTATTCAAAGAAAAATGGTCTTCCTGAGCCTAAAGGCATTGGAGGTTTAAGTTTAGGTGAATTTAAATTAGCAGTAAATCAGCAATTTAGTAGCGAGCAAAGGGAGTTTGAGTTTTTAAGAAAAAGTAGACCAAGTGTACAAAAGTTAAATGAATTCTCTGAACGTGTTGGCAGTCAGGAATTAAAATTGACTGTTTCTAAGTTTATATTAGAAACAAAAGAATTAAATGCTTGGAAAAGAGCTTCAAAAAAGAATACTAAACATGCATTTGAACATTTCAATAAAAATTATCCGCAAAGTCGATTTCGTAAAGAGTCTGATTCTCAGTTAAATAATATTGAGGACAAGGATTATTGGTATTGGATTAAAAAAGAAAATTCAATTGTAAGTTTTAAAGAATATATAAATAAATATCCACGAGGAATACATGCTAAAACAGCACGAAAAAGAATTCAATATCTTAAAGATGAGGAGAATTGGATGCATGCTTTTTCATTGGATACACGAAGGGCATATCTTGATTATTTATCGAATTATCCTGATGGTGAGCATGTTAAGGATGCTATGCGTAAAGTAGAACAGTTGAAAAATAAAACAAAATTTTTGAGTCGTAATAAAAATAAGCAGCTTGCCGATTCTGTTGATAATTATTTATATATGGCCGAGCTTGCAGAGTCAAAAAAACAGTATAAACAGGCAAAAGATTATTACTATAAAGCTATAACAGAAGTTCCTGCGAATCCATATATTAAAAATAAGATGGTAGAGATGCGTGGCCTTATTGAGGCAAAAAACGTAAAATCTACAAAAGAATCTAAGTTTTATTTTCCTAAATTTGCTATGGTTTCATTTGTGGTTTTAATTGTGTCTGTTATTGCCATAATTTCGAGTTTAGACCCTTTAAGTAGTATTGCAAATCAGACAAATACTGCATTGTTGGAAGCCAGGCGATTTGAATTGGAAGGTAATTACCAACATGCTTATTTAGTTGTGGATAAGTTATTTATAATAAATTCCAGTGATAGCATTGCGACTGTAAGAAAAAATTATAAGTTGAAATTAGATAAGCACTTAGCTAAACAGCAAAATTGGCTGAAACAGTTCAGAAAATCATTGCTCGATGCAAATATCACAAAAGCTCAAAACTATTTAGATTCATTGCAAAATATACGTCCAAAATTAGATGAGATAATTGGCTATGAAAATGATTTATTACAACGAAAAAAATTGCTTGTAAATCAGCTTATAAGAAAAGCTGATGCTTTAGCCCAAAATGAAGCTACATACCTTAATGCACGTGAGTTGTACCAAAAGGTGTATAGTTGGGACAAGAGTAATAGGTTTGTTAGAACCAGAATCGCAAGTGTTAACACTCTGATTGATACAGCTTTTAATCAGCATCTATCTCTTGGTAAACTTTATATGAAATCGAGACATGGGGCTGATGATGCCGAAAAGGAATTTGTTAAAGCTTATGAGTTAAAACCAAATAGTATAGAATTAATTATGCAATTTAAGCGTTTAGAATCTATTAATAGTAATTATTGAAATAGAATTATGAAATATTTAGGCTTAGTTATTTCTTTCGTGATTTTTTTTGGGACTATTATCAATAGTAATGCTCAAAGTGAAAATAATTATCTAAAGTATTATAAAGAGGCAAATTCTCAATTTAAAAGAGGAAATTATCAGATTGCTATAGATAATTACACAATTGTTAAATTGTACAAAAATATTCCTGATGATGTTGATTTTAAAATTCAAAAGGCAAAACGTTGCCAGTCGGCTTTAGATTCAATTCCAAAGTTGCTGAAAGTTGGAATGTACGATGCTGCCAGACTTGAAATTGCAAATCTTATACAAAATAATTCTTACGATAATAAGGCTAAATACTATAATTTAAAAATAAAGCAGATACTTATTCGTCAGAATACTAACATGATATATATAAGTGGTAAAAAGCTAAAAAGTGGCGAAATAATAAAAGATTTTTTTATTATGAAGCACGAAGTTACGGTAAAGCAGTATTGCGAGTTTTTGAATTCTGAATTACCTTCTCAAGAGGACATTTTGCGTTGGATTGATTTAAATAATAACTCACAAATAATTGTTGAAAATAAACAATATATTCCAAAAGCAAAGCTTGATAATTATCCTGTCGTTAATGTATCGTGGTATGGTGCAAAAGCTTATGCTTTACATTATGGCTACGATTTGCCTTTGAGCTGGGAGTGGGATTTAGTTGCATTTTCGGCTTTAAAAGAAAATCATAATCTACATGAATATTCTTGGTTGAAGAGTAATTCTCAAAACAAGCTTCATCCTGTGGCCAAACAAGCGCCATCAACTTATGGGCTGTATGATTTGTACGGAAATGCTTGGGAGTGGACAAGCGATTGTTATAATAATTCGGGGATATATTTTGGCTCTTGTTTTAATCGAAAAATAATTGGCGGTTCGTTTCGTACTGATTTTAACAGACTTGAACAATTCTCTAGTTATCAAAGAAACGAAACAATGCTTGAAACAATTGGTTTTAGATGTGTAAAACGTTTTGACGAGACGGTTTTATCAAAAAGGCCATCTTTCAAAAGTGAGAATGAGAGCTACGCCAAGAGAAGCCCCAGATAGGACTAAATTAATTTCCCGTTTTGGACTATTTAAAAATTTATAAAATAGTGTACTTATAGTTAAAATACTTAAAACAATTACTATTTGCCCAAGTTCTAAACCAATATTAAATGCAAATAATGGTTTTATAATGCTTTGCTCTCTACCCAGTAAACTCTGCAAATAGTTAGAAAATCCCATGCCGTGAATTAATCCAAAAAATAAGGCCATTCCATATTTGAAGCGATGTAGTGTGGCCGAAAAATTAGTACCTTTGTAAAAAAAGTTGGCTATTGCTGATAAAATGATGGTAACTGGAATTAAAAATTCAATAATATCTACATCTAGTGGTATTATTTTTAATGTGGCTAAAGCTAGTGTTATTGAGTGTCCTATAGTAAATGCAGTAATTAAAATTAATACATGTTTCCAGTCGTTTAAAAAATACACTGCACTTAGTGCCACAAGAAAAAGTATGTGGTCGTATCCATTAAAATCAGCTATATGTTGAAATCCTAATGTAAGATAAAGTTGAAAAATACTCATGAACTTAATGTTTTTATATCCTATTATTTTTACGTTTATGATGCATCCTGTGCATGTGTCGCTTACTAATATTGAGCTTGACAAAAATAGTAATAGTTTTGATATTACCTTTAAGTTTTTTAAAGATGATTTTCAGAGTATAGTTGCCATACAAACACATTATTTAATTAATATCGACAATAAAGATTATAATGATGAAGAAATTAGTGCAGTAGCAGATTATCTAAATAAACATTTTAGTATAAATTGGTTTAGTGGAAAAATTATTGACGAAAATTTTATAGGGAAGGAAATTGATGATTTGGCTGTTTGGTATTATATAAAACTACCATTAAATAGAGTTGAAGGTAGTTTAAAAATAAGAAATTCATTACTTTTGGATTTGTTTAGCGATCAAACTAATTTGGTAATTTATTCAGATGCCAAGAGCGAAGTATCTGAAATTTTTAATAAACGAAAAATAATGCTCGAATTTGATGTGTACTAAGAATTTGAATGGCTTGAGTGCTTTTTTATTAAAATCAGCAATTAATCATTACCAATTTCTTAGTCTCATATTATTTGGATTGAATAGTTAATGATTTCCCGATGTTCGGGGCATGTGTCAATGTTTAACTTAAAACTTAGTACTCTAATCTTAAAACTTAACGAAGTATTAATAGTATAAATATGAAAAAATATATAATTTTTTTAATAAGTATATTAATCTTGTCACAAAGTTCATTTGCAACGCATAATAGAGCTGGGCAGATTATTTATAAGCAAATTTCTGATTTAACTTATGAAATTACTGTTATTACATACACGTCTTCATTGTTGAGTGCAGCAGATAGACAATTTTTAGATGTTTATTTTGGTGATGGCACTTATGCAACTGTTGAGCGTTGGGAAGAATATTTTATGCCCGATGAGTATAAACGTAATCAATATACGGTAATACATACGTATCCAGGTGCAGGTACTTACGAAATTACAATGGAAGATCCCAATAGAAATCCTGATGTGCTCAATATTCCAGGTTCTATAAATGTGGTATTTACAATAAAAACAACATTGCAGATTAATCCTGCATTGGGTTATAATAATACACCTATTTTGTTAAATCCACCCATTGATGTTGCAGCTAAAAACCGTCTGTTTATTCATAATCCCGCAGCTTACGACCCTGATGGAGATAGTATTTCGTATAAATTGACTGTCTGTTTGGGCGAAAATGGTGAGCCTATTGATAATTATTCATTCCCCCAATCAAGTAATCGTCCAATTTTTGTTGATTCTATCACTGGTGATTTAATTTGGGATGCGCCAATGGAGTATGGCTTGTATAATGTTGCAATAGAAATTAATGAGTGGAGATCTGGCGTTAAAATTGGGCGAATTATTCGTGATATGCAGATTTCAGTAAAGGAAAGTGATAATTACCCACCTGAGTTTTCACAAATTGATACAATATGTGTTGTTGCAGGTGATACTGCACGCTTTCAGGTAGCTGCAATCGATTCTTCATATAATACAATTACGCTTACAGCTTCAGGTGGGCCATTTGGATTTAGTCCTGATTTTGCTGTTTTCGAATCAACACCAGCTTTGGCCTATGTAACGGGGGAGTTTAATTGGGCTACTTCGTGTCAACATGTTCGTTTCCGTCCATATCAGATAA
>DAOVUO010000357.1 GCA_030632545.1 Bacteroidales bacterium | reverse complement strand
CACTGCGAGGAACGAAGCAGTCTCTTTCTTACAATTCTACTCTTCAAAAGCTTGGTTGTAATTTAAATCGTCATTGCGACAAAGGAAGCAATCTCAAGCAATTGGTCTCATTTTCACTTAATACAGAGATGGCTTCGTTCCTCGCCATGACGTGCACATAACTAACTTACGCTCAACTCTAACAGGGATCAAACCAGTCAGGTTTCTCTTACAAATTCTATTAATTTTCAAAATCCTCAGTATTTTTTTAAACAAACCTGACTGGTTTTTCTGGTTTCACCCTCGTCAGAGTTTGCTTTGTTTTGAGCCCTGTAAGAGTTTGCAAACTTAATATAGTTTTGTATCTTTCTCCGCAAAAAGTATCAAATGAAAAATACCCTTATAATAATCACGGTTTTTATTGTATTAGTAGTTGCAAGTAGTTGCAACAATAATTCTAATATAGTAGTAGTTTATACCAGCGTTGATCAGATTTTTTCAGAACCAATTTTAAAGGATTTTGAAAAAGAAACAGGAATTACTGTAAAAGCTGTTTTTGATACAGAAGAAACAAAATCTACTGGTGTTTTAAATCGACTAATTGCCGAAAAAGACAATCCTCAATGTGATGTTTTTTGGAGTGGCGATCCTGTAAGAACTATTGTATTAAAAAATAAAGGAATTACAATGCCATATCAGTCTAAAATAGCAAATGATATTAATCCAATTTTTAAAGATATTGAACACAATTGGACAGGTTTTTCGGCACGTGCAAGGGTGCTTATTTACAATAAAGAATTATTGGGAGAGAAAGATATTCCACAATCAATTTTTGACTTGAGTAAAGAACAATACAAAGGAAAAATAGCCATAGCAAATCCATTATTTGGAACAACAACTTTTCATTTATCTGCTTTATTTGTAGCACTTGGTGATGAAAAAGCAAGGCAGTTTTTAACTAATTTAAAAAATAATGAAGTGGTAATTGCCACCAGTAATGGAGATGTGAAAAAGCGTGTAGTACAAGGCGAAATTTTTTGTGGACTTACCGATACCGATGATGCTTATGAAGCAATAAAAGAAGGTGCAAATATTGGCATTGTTTTTTTAGATCAAGAGGGAATTGGTAGTCTTATTATGCCAAATACTGTTAATTTAATAAATAAATCTCATAATCAAATAAATGCTAAAATACTAATAGATTATCTTTTAAGTAGAGAAACAGAAGCAAAATTAGCAAAATCGTGTGCTCAAATGCCTCTACACAAAGGCATAGAAACACCAGAGAATGTTCCGTCCTTAGATAGTATAATTCCGATGCAAATAGATTATGAAAAAACTTCGCAAAAGCTAGAAGAAATACAAAACTATCTAAAAGAATGGTCAGAAAATTAATAAAAGCACCATTATACACTATAGTATATTCGCTGTTTGTATTATTACTTGTAATTCCTGTTAGCTACACGCTTATTACGGCCTTTTTTTTTGATGCTTCATTTGGGAACAACATAAAATTACTTGATACAGCAACATTTTTACTTTTAGCTAAAAGTAGTATTCTTGCTTTTACTATATCTTTTTTGTCCACAGTTTTAGGAACAATTTTGGGCTTTTTATTATACAAAACAAATAGTAAATTTCGCCATTTTTTTAAAATATCCTTACTTATCCCATTGTTTATTTCGCCCTATATTTTAGCGGTTGCATGGAAAGATTTTTTTTTCGTTTCCTTCGGCAATACCAGCATAATTTCTTCATATATTGGTGTAATTTTGGTATTAATAAGCATTTTCACTCCGTTGGCAATGCTTATCATTGGTAGTGCTTTATCAAATATTGATGGTCAATTAGAAGAATCAGGTTTTATAATTACAAATTCAAAGAGGGTATTTATTAAAATTACGCTGCCACTAATAAAACCAGCTCTAATTACATCTTTTGTACTCATTTTTATTTTTAGTATTTCCGAATTTTCTGTACCCGCATTTTTTGGTGTAAAAGTTTTTACTACCGAAATATTTACGCAATTCTCCGCTTTTTACAATCACTCTCTGGCAATTCTGCAATCTACTTTATTAATAATTATTTGCATATTATTATTGTTTTCGGAGCGAAAATATATAGCAGATGCACCATTCCTTTCCATTGGCGGAAAAGGGATAAAGATTAAAAATTACAGTTTAAAAAAAGCTAATTTAATTGGCTTGTTTTTTTTAATTGGATGGTTTTTTATTTCTGTAATTTCACCTTTTATTATACTTGTTTTTCAAGCATTTAAAACAGGAATTAACAAATTTATTCAAGCATTTGAATTACTGCTACCAACTTTCGCAAATTCAATTGGCTTATCATTTATAGCAGCCCTAATTGTAATTTTTGTCGGATTTACTGCCGCATATCACTCTGTAAAACAAACAAAAACTAAGCATGGGCAATCATTTGATTGGTTATTATTGCTAATTTTCGCTATTCCATCAACAATTTTAGGGATTAGTTTAATCAAGTTTTACAATCAGAGCATGCTTAACTTTATATACTCAAGTTATGCTATTATAATAATTGCTTATGTAGGAAAATTCTCTTTTATATCAGCCAAATTAATTGGTAATGGCATTAAGCAAATCCCAAAATCACTGGATGAAGCAGCGCAAATACAAGGAATAAGCGCAATTAATCGACTACGAAAAATACTAATTCCTTTGATTATGCCTACACTATTTGTCGCTTTTATTATTAGCTTTATTTTCAGTCTTGGCGAATTAGGAACAACAATTATGCTTTATCCGCCTGGAACAGAAATTATGCCGATAAAAGTTTTTACAATAATGGCAAATGCACCACAATCTCTCACTAGCTCAATGACTTTAATTGTGTTTTCAATTACATTATTACTTATTACAGGCTTTTATTTTATATTGAAAAAAATGATAAAACTATTGAGCTTTTAATTTACTAAATCAATGATTAAGCTAAAAAATATAGCACATGCTTACGCTGATAAATATGTTCTTAACAACTTGAATATAAATTTTGAAGCAGATAAACTCACCTGTTTATTAGGAAGCTCGGGAAGTGGAAAAACAAGTATTTTACGTTTAATTGCTGGACTCGAAATTCCTGAAAAAGGACAAATTATTATTGAAAATAAAATAGTTACTGAAAATAAGCAAATTATTATTCCGTCACACAAGCGAAATATTGGTTACATTTTTCAAGATTTAGCACTTTGGCCACACTTTACAATCTATAAAAACATAGCCTTTGGACTAAATGAACGAAAAGAAAAAAATGTAAAAGAAAAGGTTTTCAAAATGCTTGAGTTTTTCGATTTACAAAATCAAGCCGAAAAATATCCACATCAATTATCGGGTGGACAAAAACAATTAGTAGCCATTTCACGCTCGCTTGTGCTTAAGCCTAAAATTTTATTAATGGACGAACCTCTTGCAAGTCTAGATGTTAAACTAAAACGAAAAATATTAGAGCACATCAAAAATTTAAGGCGAAATTTTAATTTAAGTATTATATATGTTACACACGATCATAAAGAAGCGTTTGCCATTGCAGACAATATTGTGGTACTAAATGAAGGTAAAATTGAAGAAAATGGAACATTAGAACAAATAAAAAACTCTGAGAACAAATTTGTAAAGTATTTTTTAGAATATTAAACTTAGATTGCAATACTTAGTTAAACTTTGATAAAATTGCGGTTAATAAAGACATAAAGTACTTATAATCAAACACTCAATTTAAAAAACTAACTTTTACAAAGTTCTCGTTATTGTTTACTCCCGACTAAATCAGGAAATAATTACAAAAATGCATGGAACT
>DAOVUO010000469.1 GCA_030632545.1 Bacteroidales bacterium | reverse complement strand
GGGGATTGGGATAATTCCAAAAAATCATACTTTCTATTTTCTATTTTTAACCTTAGTAGAAATTTTTATTTCCAAGATTTATAAACCTTATAACCTTATTTAATATCGTAATAATTAGGTAATAAGGTTTATAAAAACAGTAGCAGTTTTATTTTTTAAATATGAAACATGCCTAAAAATTACTAACTTTTTTATTTTTAAGATATATCATTAAACTTAGCTTCAATAATTGTCGTTTTTCTTTATTTAGCTTACAAGTGCTTGTAAGTAAAAAACACATATAATTTAGTTATTTCCAATCAATTAACTCTGATTTATAAAAATTCACATCTAATTCATCTAATCGCTTTCCGTGCTTAGCTAAACGTAATTTGTAATTATTCCACTTTATAGTTTCCGCAGGCGACCAAGCAATTTCGGCATATCCTAATAATCGTGGGAAAAGCATAAAATCCATATCTTCTACGTTTTCAACAGTTTCTGTCCATAGAGGTGCCTCTATTCCCAAAATGTTCTCTTCCAAAATTCCATCAACAAGCGTATCTGGCAACCAATTATAAGCTTTATCCACTTCTATTACACCTGCCCATTTTAGTCCTAATTTTGTATTTTTATGGTATTTCATGTCAAGATAAGCTAATGATGCTGGCGAAAAAATTACTTTTGCCCCTTTTTTAACTGCAAGTTGTGCATTCTTTTTATTTGCCCAATATTGTGCAACTGTATTTGAATCAATGGCGGCATGCGAAATTTCGTCCCAACCAATAATATGTTTACCATGTTTTTCTACTATACCAAGCACTCTATCAATAAAATATATATAATCCTTGTGCGTTGTCGAATGCGACTCATCTCCACCAATATGAATATATTTGCTAGGGGAAATTTCTGCTAATTCACGAATTACATCTTCAATAAATGTGTATGTTAATTCATCACGGACGCACAGCGAACTAAATCCAACTTTTGTTCCTGTATATAATTTCCTCGCTTTTTTATCGCAATTCAATTCAGCATACGATGCTAATGCTGCGTTTGTATGGCCTGGCATGTCAATTTCGGGAATAATTGTAATATATTTTGATACCGCATATTCTACAATTTCCTTAAATTCTTTTTGTGTATAAAAACCGCCTTTGGTGCCACCCACTTCTGTACTTCCGCCATAAATTGCCAAATTTGGCCACGATTTTATTTCAATCCGCCAACCTTGATCATCTGCCAAGTGCAAATGTAATTTATTCATTTTGTAAAGCGACATTAAATCAATTAACCGTTTTACATCTTTCACTTCAAAAAAATGACGAACCACATCAAGCATAATTCCCCGATGCTCAAACCTTGGAAAATCAACAATTTCGCCACTAGGCAAATAATATTGATTCAGTTGAATTGAATCGGAGATTGATGCAGCAGGAATAACTTGTAAAAGTGTTTGAATTCCTCTAAAAATACCTTCTTCTGAATTTGCTTGAAGCTTTACATATTCTTGCTGAATTTGTAAAAAATATGCCTCTTTGTTTCTTATGGAATCTAAAGCTACCAAACTAAGCTGAATTCCATTGTCATTTAATTTTAGACTATTGACAATCTCAAATTGCAAGCCTGTTGCAAATTTTATTGATTCACTCAAATATTTAGCAAGCGAATTTAATTCAGCATTTTCCCCATCAATATATATTTTTCTATCCTTACTCAAATCGTAAGCAATATGAGTAGCTTTTAGCGAAACAGGATAGGGAATTAAGTTTTCATCGGCTAAATTACTTTCTACACCGTGCTCTTGCCCACAGGAGAATAATGATAATTGTAAAATTAATACAATTACACTTAATAAATAGGATGTTTTATTCATTTTGTTTTTGGAGCTAAAATAAGGTTTTTTTTTAAAGTGTGTAACTCAGATTCACAAAGTTAAAACTTATTGTAAATATGAGCACTATTGCAATAAGTAGTTTGTTATTAGTTAATTATGGCCTTATGGTGAGTGTTTTGCATGATGTGTGATTTCATATTACACAAGGTGCTGTCTTGTACTATTTATAACGCTTCCCTAATATGTTTGTACAATCGTTTCATAGCTTGTTTTAACTTTGTAAAGCAGAAATAATAGAAAAAACATCTCTACTAAGCCAGCAAATTTTCTAATAATTGAATATTTTATTATGTTTGGCTGTTTTTTTGATAAATTATCATACTACTTGTAAAAAATGAATATAGAAATTGTAAAGAGTAATAAGGATGTGAATTTATTTTGAACGTTACCCAATTATTAACATCAATAAAAAAAACTATGATAATTAATACTGCTTTGATTCTTTTCTTTTTTATTATGCCAATTTTAATTATTTGGCTGTGTATTCGTTTCCCTTGGATTGATAAAATTGGTGCAGTACTTATAAATTACGGCTTAGGTCTTATCCTTGCGAATATTGGTGTATTACCTGATGGAATTACTGGAATACAAGATACATTGACTACAATTTTAATTCCTATTGCGCTTCCTCTGCTTTTATTTACCGCAGATATTAAAACTTGGCTCAAAATGGTAGGAAAAACAACATTAGCATTGGTTTTAGGAATTGCAGCCTTACTTATAGCCATTTATTCGGGATATTTTTATTTACAGGATGAAGTGGAAAATTTAGGCGAAGTAGCAGGAATGCTTGTAGGCGTATATACTGGTGGAACTCCAAATTTAGCATCAATAAAAACAGCATTAAATGTTCCAGCCGATAGATTTATAATTACACATACATCAGATATGTTGGCTAGTTTAATATATCTCATTTTTATTTTAGTCGCTGGCCAAAGAGTAATAGGATACTTTTTACCCAAATTCAAAATTTCGGAATTTGCTGCTAATAATATTG
>DAOVUO010000273.1 GCA_030632545.1 Bacteroidales bacterium | reverse complement strand
TCAGCAGTACCCCATCCATCGCCTCTTATATAATCGCCACTTTGCACAACAAAATTTGGTACTGCTCGGTGTATGAAAGTACTTTTATAATTGTTTTTTAAGCTTTGTTTTAAAAAATAAGCAGCAGTTGCAGGAGCATCTTCTACACATAATTCAATTGTTATATCACCTTTACTTGTTTTGATATGCATTTTTTGATTTTTTGGAATTTTGCGAATAAAATTCCAATCAAGTAATGCGTAACTATTTTCAAAAACCAATGTAGGGTGGTTTATGTTATTGGCATCTAGTGCATTTACTAAACTTAAGTAAGCTTCTATATCTTTTGGCATATCGCAATCTTCAATTGCTTGTTGAAGAAAAAAAGTATTAGGAAATTCATTAATTAAGCCCAAGCTTGTATCTGCAATTATACTTGCTGTCATAGAAACTAATGCGGCATCTTCAGATTGAATTGCCTTTTTAAATATTTTTGAAAAAGCTTCCTTTAAACTATTATTCCCAAGTTCCAATTGTGCTAAATGTGTGGAGTCAAAATCAATATATTTTCTCATATTAATTATTGTTTCCATTGCAGCTGTTCTTAAAACGTCTGATTTAGTATTAAAAAGCTCGTTTGAAACAAATTCGTATTCTAATATTGCACTTGAAAGAGCCTTAATATAAAATGCTTTGTGATAAACACTTTGCTGACTTTCTAATAAGTCAATTACTACATTTGCAAATTGTTTTTTATCTGCACTGGCTTCCATTGCAACTCGAATTAAATTTCCTGAAACACGTGGATTAATAATTTTTTGAGCTAAACTAAAATAGTCACTTACATCTTTTTTACTGTTTTTTTGCAGTAAAATTTCTGATGCTTTAATTGCTTCGTTAACAGATGCATTTTCTATAATCTCAAATAAAGTGTTTTTAATTTGATGATAATCAAAATTAGATAAGGACGAAAGTGCGTTAACCTTTATTCTATAATCATTTTCACCTTCAATTTCTTGCTTAAGAAAACGAAGTGAAGTTTCGTTAATAATGCTGCCAAAAGCTTTTATTATATGCATTTTAGCTTCAGTTGAAGCTCCTCTATAGGTGTTTTTTAATGGGAGTAAAAATTCTGGTAAATAATCAGCTTTTAATCGACTAAAATATTGAGCATATATATCTTTTAATTCAATTGGAATATCAGCATCTAGTTGGTTTATTGCTAGTCTTGTAGCTTTAGCCGAATGTATGTTTCTTATACTAAAATAAACTAAGGCAGTTGCCTGACCTTCTATTAATAGCAATTGATTTGAAGGAATTTCCATACTGGTAATAAATTCTAAATCTATCTGATTACCACATTTCCCTAAATCAGAAATCATTGCAGCTTTAACATCTATAGTAGATTCAAAATCAAGAACTTCTCTAATGAATTTTGCTGAGATTTCTGTAGCTAATTGTCCAAGAGCAAATGAAGCTGCAATACGAACTTTATCATCATCATCATATAAGCATTGATTTATATCATTTATTAAACTTGAGTCTTGTAATGAGGCAGCTACGCTTAGTGCAGTTAATTTGTATGTTGCATTTTTTTTATAAAAATAGGGTTTTAAATCTTTACTATTTCGATTGTAGCCCAAAGTGTATATTTTGCAAATATTACCATCAGAAAATTTATTCTGCTGCTCTGGCAATGGATTACTAAACTGGTGTTCGATGCTATTATTACAAGCGAAAAAAGGATTTATAAATAAAAACATTAATAATAAATAGCCAAGATTTTTCATGAATTTGGTGTTTGTTTTAAATTAATGCTAAATAACTAGAATTTACATCTAAGTTAAAAAAAAAAATAGCGAAAACTATTTATTTTAATAAAAAAATATGATATTCTATTGTGTTGTTTATTAGTTGAGATTTGCTTAACGTGTTATTGATGAGTAACTTAATGTCGATATTTTTTTGAGAATAAGTGGGAAAATATATTCAGTAATTAATATAGATTTAACTATTTATTATGCCCAATTGATATAATCATCACGCTCGTCTCCATACTGGCTTATTTTCTTAGGTAATTTTGGAGGGTATGGTGGAGGCGAAATCATTAATACAGAAATTTCATTATCTAAACAAATAATTTTGGCCTTAGGTTTTTCACATTTTATTTTTATAATAAGCAATTCTATTTCGTATGTTTACGCATTTTTTCAAAAGAATGTTGTCTATAATTCTACTAAATCTACAATGTTTTCTATTTCATCATAAAACTCTATAACATCTGCGAGTGTAGTTTTTTCATTAACATTAAATTGTTGACTCATTTGCTGTGCAATGTTTTCTGCCGATGTTTTTCTATCAGTTTTTTCCCAAATAAACAGAGCTGTTATGTTAAGTGATATTATTATATCTAACTCATTTGTACTAGGGTCAAGATAATATTCATTATCAATTTTTTCTATCTTATTTTTTTTTTTTGTAACATATATTTTCATAAATCGTATATATTTTATAATTTTCAGAAAACTTTTTTATTGTAGCCCTAAATTTATAGTATATGACACGTTTGACTAATGAACAGCTAAAAAGAAAAAAAGAAGAAATTCTTAATCAAAAAGCCAAAGATAGAGAGGATATTGATTTTAATCAAATATCAGAGAGCATAGAAGAAAATATGAAAATTCTGACTGAGCATTTAGATCCTGAGTTTTTTAGTAATCTTACGTCTGATTTTTTTAGGAATATTTACGATATATGGTTTAGACCCAAATTTGTAGGTTTTAAAAATATGCCTACTCGTAATAATCCGCAACGTCCGCTTATATTTGCAGGTAATCATAGTGGAATGGCATTTCCTTGGGACGCTTTAACCTTGAGTATGGGAGTTAATAAACCTCAAGGTTTTTGTGATGGTGGACTC
Source organism: Bacteroidales bacterium (assembly GCA_030632545.1). Classification (GTDB taxonomy): domain Bacteria; phylum Bacteroidota; class Bacteroidia; order Bacteroidales; family DYOH01; genus DYOH01. The sequence goes on along the minus strand of DAOVUO010000273.1, from coordinate 1,826 downwards.
AGATTTTTGGTCTCGCCAATGCTTTCGTATTCGTCTTTTATGAGCCCATTTCAGATAGATAATTTATGGAGGAGAGGAGGTGGTATTGATGCCACATTTGAGAATTTTGAAACATTAATGTATCAGGATAAGTTTGATGTGATAATTTATCCTGAGGGTGTTCCAGGCATTGGTAAAGGTTATAATAAGCGATATCAATTACAAGAATTTAAAACATCCTTTATTAGAATGAGCGTTAAATATCGCACAGAAATATATCTTATTTCAACTGTAAATGGGGAATATATAGATCCTTTTGCTTATAGTTCAAAATGGGTAAATAGGATGATGAATTACGTTGGAATTCCGTTTATGGCACTTGGTCCTATAACCTTGTTACTACTTTTGCAACCTTGGGCTTTTTATATTGCTTTTCCTGCTCAGTTAACTTATGTAATGGGTAAGCCTATTCGCCCGTTTGATTGGATAAATAAGCCTTATGAGGATATTTCGCAAGAGGAATTTAAAGAAATGGCTAAGAAAATAAGAGATTTAGCTCAAGTTGAGTTGGATGATGCCGTGAAAAAACATGGTAAAAAACCTTATGATTTTGTTGGCTTTTTTAAGGCAATTTTTAAGAATATTCGTAAATTTCCAAGTATTTTTCCAACTAGTTGGCCTATTTTATTTACAGAGTTTGAACGTAGATATAAAAATGGCGAGCGTAATATTAAGATGAAAACTGGTGGTTTGAATATTTTATATTATTTATTTAGAAATCCAATCACAATAGCTTTTTTTATTCCAATATTGGGATGGATTCCTTTGATAATAAGAGGTTTTAAAAATAGTGCATTAAAGGATGTGGATAAAGAAAAGAGGGTTATAAAGTAAACTCGTTTTTGTGAATTAATCGTTGAATTATACGTGTCTGCATGTCAGTTGTTTAAAGGACTGCAATGCATGGATGGCAAAAAAATGATATAATTAAAGCTAATCTGTGTAAGAATGTATTTTATGACTGTCTGTTGACAAGCATCACAAAATATCTTGTATTAACTTTTGTACACAATGCTTTCCCGATTTCGGGGCAGGCAGTTGACTGCCCGTAAGGTGCTGAGTGATAGTTAAAATGCAGAATATCTAGTAGTTATTAAGTATAACTGCTATATATTCTGCATTTTAACTTAAAACTTAACGAAGTATTAATATATATAGTTATTATTTATTATTTTTGTGCTAGTAAATAATTTTAATTAAATGTAAAAATATGGCTAGTTTTACAAAGCAAGATGCATTAGATTACCATGAAAAGGGACGACCTGGAAAAATTCAAGTAGTTCCAACTAAACATCACCGTACACAACGAGATTTATCGTTAGCCTATACGCCAGGGGTTGCAGACCCTTGCTTAGAGATAGAGAAGAATTCTGACGACGCATATAGATATACTGCTAAAGGCAATTTGGTTGCTGTAATTTCTAATGGAACCGCTGTTTTAGGACTAGGGAACATTGGAGCCGTAGCAGGAAAACCTGTCATGGAAGGAAAAGGTTTATTATTTAAAATATTTTCGGATATTGATGTGTTTGATATAGAGGTAGATTTAACCGATATTGATGAGTTTGTTAATACCGTTAAAGCTATTTCTCCAACTTTTGGGGGTATTAATTTAGAAGATATTAAAGCACCGGAATGTTTCGAAATTGAGGCTAAATTAAAAAAAGCTTTAGATATTCCTGTAATGCACGATGATCAGCATGGCACTGCAATAATTTCTGGAGCAGGCTTAATAAATGCTCTCGAACTTGTTGGTAAAAATATTAAGGATATTAAACTATTTGTTA
>DAOVUO010000238.1 GCA_030632545.1 Bacteroidales bacterium | reverse complement strand
CATTTTTGTAATTGTAAACAATAACAAGAACTTTGTCAAAGTTCATTTTTAAAATTTAGTGTTTGATTATAAGTGCTTTATACATTTATTAACCGCAACTTTTACAAAGTTTAACAGCCTGCCCGAACATCGGGAGACTATTGATTATGTAAATAAGTATGGCAATTGTTTTTAAAGGCTATTCCCCTACATATACAAGGCACAAAACACATATTTTAGGACAGTTATACTTTTCGCTTTTAGTAATTGTAGATTTAATGGCAGTTGAGCAAAAAACACTAATGCTCTGATTTCCAATTGCAATACAGCAAGTTATTCTGATATATTTACTTATACCTAAATTTGATAATACATTTTTATTTCAGGTACATTGTCGCCCTGAAATAAACTCTTATTTTTTTACGGTAAAAAAACTACACTCTGAAACAAATATCTGTACGTGCATATTGTAAAAACGACTTGTTACCGAATGGTATGTGTCCATCTCAACAGAAATATGAGGTGTTACCGAATGGTATGTGTCCATCTCAACCGCCAACATGGGGTGTTACCGAATGGTATGTGTCCATCTCGACCAACAATATGGGGTGTTACCGAATGGTATGTGTCCATCTCGACCAACAATATGGGGTGTTACCAAATGGTTTATATCTATCCTCGCATTTGTATGCGCTTTTTTATATTAAAAGAAAATTAAATTTGAAGTAATATTAATTAAGATTTATAATTAACTATTAATATTTTTTTTTAATTTTATATAATAATAGCAGCTACTAAAACTAAACCTATTTTATGTTAAAAATTCTACTTGTTGACGATGAAATAGTTACAAGAAAAACCCTTGAAGTTTTTTTGGTCAGAAGAGGCTATGATGTTATTTCTGCTGAAGATGGACATCATGCAACTCGTTTACTCAAAAAATATACTCCTAATATAGTAATTACAGATATTATAATGCCTGAGAAAAACGGAATTGAACTAATTTTAGAGATTCAGAAAAAATATCCTTCTATAAAAATAGTTGCTATTTCGGGCGGAGGTAAAATAAATGCTATAACTCACCTTAATATTGCTAAAGATTTAGGCGTACATGCAATTATATCTAAGCCAGTTACTGATAAAGAGCTTGATGAAGCAATTGAAAGTTGTTTAAAAAGCTAATAATATTTTGAAAAAATATTTCTAAGCTTTGCGTTTGCTTCTTTTACATTACCTTCCTCAAGTCGAAAATCTTTTCCAGTAAGAATTTCTTTTGTGCGAGTTTTTAAATCAACTCTATAGGAAATAAGTTTGCATTTTTTTTCTTTATGAATTAGCTCAAATACATCGGAATATTTTTTTTGTTCAATAGTCCAATTTTGTTTTATCTGTTGTCCTACTGTATAACTATAAATTATATCAGCTTGTTCGTTTACGCGAGCTAAATCATTAAGCAGTTCATTTACACCAGAGTAACGCTTTTGAGGATTTGGTTCTAAACATTTATTAATAATTCTACGTAATTTGCGAGGGACATGCGGTAAGTAAGTTTTTCTTTCAGGATATTTTCCAGTCGAAATAGCTTCAATTAAAGTATTTTTATTGTAATTACCTTTTTCATCTGTAATATATTTTCTAAATTGATTTTTTAATACTCTATTCCCATTTACCATGCGATAAAGTGTCATTCCTATCTGAAAAATATCAGTTGCAAAACTTAGATTTTGTTCTTTTTCGTAAATTTCGGGTGGCATTTGTATGGCATAATAACTATCTAATCTATTTTTTCCTAAAGTTAAATTTTTGGCTAAACCAAAGTCCGAAATTAATGCTCTACCACTATCAGCAATAAGAATATTTGCAGGCTTTATATCCAAATGAATAAGATCGTGCTGATGTAAAAAATTTATACCCAACAAAAAATCAAACGCAATACTAAGTACCTGACGAGTAGTTAGGTTTTCGTTGTTTAAAACATTTGATAACGAGCCTTTAGCATAAAAAGGCATTGCTATATACACATACTCACTATCTCGACCAGCATATTTTACTTCTACAATATGCGGATGTTTTGACATTTGCTGCAATTTAGCTTCATTAAAATAAGTACTATTGTTCTCAAAATATTCAAGAGGAACTTGTTTTAAAGCAATATCAGAGTTTAGCTGTAAATCCTTTGCTTTAAACACCATAGAATTATAGCCTTCTCTGCCTATACGCTTTGTTTTTTGAAAACGAATTACAACTTCGTGCTTATTTAATAATCTGTCGCTTAATTTCATAAAACTAAATACTTGATAAAATTTAATTATTTTAAAGCAGCAGCACAAGCAATTGCAGCTTCTCTTGCGTCACTATTATTGCATATATACCAATGTTTTATTTCAACAAAATCTTTTTTCCCAGATAAATAGTCGCTTAAAAATTCTTTAATCTCTAATTCATCAGCAAATTCTCTTAATGTGGCTATATCTATTTTTTGTAAATTAGCTTCGGCAGTTAATTCTTGCAAAATACCTTCTATTTCAATTCTATCAAGACTAGTATTTGGTGCTTGTCGTTCGGCCACTCTTATTCCAATATTATTAATTTGATGAATTAATATAGAATCTAAAATTAGTGTTCGGATATAATGTAATTTATTTGGAGTAGCCAGAATAGATGGGATTCTAATTTGCTCAATATCAATTAACTCCACACTGTCTTTAAGCCTTTTGCCAAAAGCAATATACACAAATTTGGGCGATATGGTAATTCCAAGGCCTTTCATAAAAAAATCAGAATAACTATTAATTTGACAAACTATCGAGTAGTGCTTTATAATCGCTTGAGCTTGTTATTTCACTGTCGTTGATAGACTTAAGATAATTAAGTCCCATGCTTTTATTAAACTGTGCAGCAAAAATTCTTGCTCTAGTAAGATTTAATCTCAGCTTTAACTTCTCAGCATCAGTACTATTTTCTAATTGGTAAATGATGTTGAGTGCCGCCGAATAATCATTTTGCACCACTTTTTCGTCCAACAATTTAAGCAAATTATTGTTGTTTGTCAAGTTTGTAGAGCTTATTTCTTCAGATTTGGCATTTTTCCCTAAAGTTCGAGTTGCTTCAACTTTATTTGGATTATAGATATTACTTTCATTCGTAACTTCGGCTTCCTCTATCTCAAAGCTTATGGCCGTTGCTTCATTGACTGCAATATCGTTCTCCTCTTCTATACCAGTTTCAGTATTAATTTCAGCAGGAAGCGATTTTTCTTCTTTTTCCACAGTATTTTCAGCTAACTGGCTGTTGTTTACAATGGTTTCTTCAACAAGTTCAATCTTCTCGTCAGCAATTTCTTCCTCAACAGCAATTTCTTCGTTTTTTTCAGATACTTCTTCGACAACAATATTCTGAACTGGAAGTTTATTTTCTTCTTCTGGCTTTTCTAACTCAATAGCATCAGCAAGCTGATTTTGATTTTTTAGATTTACAGGCTTAAATAAAAATGCAATACTGAAAACTAAAACCAATGCCGCAGCAACAGCGGCTATAATAAAAGGGCGTTTTTTTGTTGGACGTAAAACTTTTGTATTTATAGCTTTTTCAATTATTTCTTCAGAGATATTTTCAATAGTAATAAAATGTTTTTCTACATCTTCGGTATCACTCAAACCATCAAAAGCATCGGAACAAAACTGGCACGAAAGTAAATGTTGCTCAACTTTGTGCATTTCGCTTGCAGAAAGTTGAGAGCGCAAATATGCTTTCATTGTATCAAAATTGATACAGCTTTTTTTACTCAAGTTTATATGTTCGTTTTGTTCACTCATTTTATAAAAATAGCATCTTTATAGAGCTAAGTATTTTTTTTAAATTTCGTTTTCCATTCTGAATATAGCTTTTCACATTTTTTATACTATAATCAGTGATATCAGCTATTTCTTTGTATGATTTTCCTTCTAAATAAAAGAGCTCAACACATTGTTTTTGTTCATCTTTTAACTGCTCCATTGCAGGTTTTAGCTGCTTTGTTTTGTTCTCTAATTCAGATTCATCATTAAGATGGATATCGGGTTGAAATTCCATAAACTCAGAATTATTTTCTGAATTACTTATTGAGATTTCTTTACTTTTTTGATTAAGTTTCTGTAAACAATGATTTTTTGTAACAATAAATAACCAGCTTTTAAAAAAATCTACTTTATATTTATAGGCGTTAATAAGTAATTTTTCGAATATTTCCATTACAGCCTCTTCGGCATCAACTGTATTTTTTAGGTACTTCATACACGAACCGTAAACTAAGTGGGTATATCTATTAAATAATTCGCCCATGTATGCAGAACTATTTGAATTTTTATAATGTTCAAACAATTCCTCATCAGAATATGAATTAAATTTACTATTATTATGGCTAAGAGTGCCTACGTTCATTTTTATAAAATGATTTCGTGTTTTAAACGTTTAATACTAATGCAAAGATAATATATAGTTTCAGCTTATGAAGATTTCAAAAAAAAATGTTTTATCTATTTTATTTATTCTTATTGCTAATTCATTGTTAGCAAATAATTTAATTATAAAAAACAGCGTAATTCTTGAAAAGAATTTAACCAGTGGTTATATGCAAATTAGTTTTGATTTAACTTGGGAAAATTCGTGGCGATTAAGTACTATGCCTAATAATTACGATGCTGTATGGATATTTGCCAAATATAGAATAGCTAAAGGTGAGTGGAAGCATTGCAATATTAGTACATTGGATGGCACACACATAGCAGCAAGTGGTTCAACAATTGAAACAACTAGCGATGGTAAAGGAATTTTTGTTTATCGCTCTGATATCGGAACAGGAAATGTAGACTTTACAGGAATGCAAATTCGCTGGGATTATGAGCTAGATGCCGTAAACGATACCGATGTAGTAAAAGTGCAACTATTTGGAATAGAGATGGTACGCATAAACGATGGAAGTTTTTATATTGGTGATTTTGATGGAGTAAATGAGTCAATTAATGCTTTTCATGGTGGTGATAATAATCCAGTTTTTATATGGGAAAATATTGTACAGAACATAAATGTAGATGTAAATAATTACGATGATGATACTATTGAAAGTGGTATTGGAATAAATGGAATAGCTGGTATTGATACAAATAATGATGGTATTATTGATAACGAAAATTATCCTACTGGATACTTTGGCTTTTATGCCATGAAATACGAAATAAGTCAAAAACAATATATTGATTTTTT
>DAOVUO010000069.1 GCA_030632545.1 Bacteroidales bacterium | reverse complement strand
TATTAATTAATATTTCGGATAAACCAAGTAGTGCATTGAAAGGACTTTTTAAGTCGTGGGCAATAATTGAGAAAAATTTATCCTTAGTTGTATTTAGTTTTTTAAGTTCAGTATTTTGCTTTTGTATTTCCTGTTCAATTATTTTTTGATCAGTTATATCGCGAAAAATACCAAGTGAACCCGTTGTTTTTCCATTTTCATCTAACTGTGGAGTAGCTGTAACAAATATATATCTTTTTTGCCCATCACTTCTAGCTAAAATTAATTCATATTTACTTGCTAGATTTTGTTTACGTTTTGTTGTTTGTGCCTTAATTAAACTTAATTGTTCAACATCAAAAAAATAGGATAAATTTTTGCCAATAAGTTCATTGTTTGGAAGTCCAAAAAGTTCTTCTCCTGCAGGATTTGCAAATGTAATTTTTTCATTTAAATCAACAATTATAAGTCCTTCTCCTTGATTTTTGATAAGATATTTATATTGCTGTTCGCTTTGGGCTATTATTTCTTTCGATAATTGTAATTCTGAATTTTGTGTTCTATATTCCTCGTTTAGAGAAGTATATTCTTTATTTTGCATTTTAATATTTATGTCTGCTTGTATTTGTTTTTGTAAGCTATTATTTAGCTTTATATATCCTATAGTAAGACCCAAAGCTCCAATAAACCAAATTATTGACAGTATTAGTGCATTTCGTTTTTTTTGTGAATTTGCTCTTTTAAATATTTGTTCCATGGGTATGGAAACAGCAACACCTCCTCGTATATCTCCTACTTTATATCCCTGAAAAGCATGACATTTTAAACATGATTCTTTAATCATCATTGGTTGAATGTATCGTAAGTATGGTTTTCCATTAATTTCGGAATAATTACTTATTACTTCTACACCATTTTCAAATTGAGTAAGTGCTTCAAATTCCCACTCATCAGGTTTATTTTCAGGTCGTATTAATTTTTTACTTGTAATATGGCCAACAATCCCATAATTTTCATCAAAATATTCGTTTAACTGCCTAATCATATATGCAGGATTCATAAGTGTAAGTTTTTTTCCCGATGGTGTTTCTATATCTCTTTCTGAAATATGAGCTAGAGCTGGATTTGGCTGAGTTATACTGTCAATTGGAACATATATGCCACCATGTAATGCCGCCCAATTTCTAATTGCTTGGTCTTTATGGAAATTTGCAAGTGCTTCTGTTTTTGCAATATTATCAGTTTCTTCTTGAATTTGATGTAACTCAAAAAAACTCAATAAAATAATTAGCATTGTCCAAGCAAGAAGTGTTATAAAATAATACTTAATTTTTGATTTTTTCATAGTTTTAAATATATATTCATTAAGCATAACTGCTGGATATTTAGTATTTTAACTTAATATTTAACACTCTAAACTTGTCGAATTATTTAAGTTGTAAGTTTAATAATTCTGTAAGTTTTTTTTCCGCTATTGGTTTAGAAATAAAATCATTGCATCCTGCCGAAATTGCTTTTTCTCTATCTGAAACAGTGGAATATGCTGTTTGTGCAATAATAGGTAAATTTGGTCTGAATTTTCTAATTTGCATAGTTGCTTCGTAGCCATTCATTATTGGCATTTTTAAATCCATCAGAATAATATCAATATTAGCATTTTGTTTGCAAATTTCTATGGCCTCAAGTCCATTTTTAGCGTGGATAATATCACAATTGATTTTTATTTCAGCTTCAAGCAAAGTTTCAAGGTACAAATAATTTACTTCTTCGTCTTCAACAATTAGAATTAAATATTTTTTTTGGTTTGATATATTTTCATTGATATAATCACTTGAATTCAATGTATTAATAGACTTTTGTGCTGGTTTATATGGAACTGTAACAAAAAAAGTAGATCCTTTTCCTTTTTCTGATTCTAAAGTGATTTTTCCACCGAGTAATTCTGCATTTTCTTTGGCTATAGATAGTCCTAAGCCCAGCCCACCTACTTTTTGCGATAATTCTTTTTCTTCTTGGGAAAAACGTTTAAAAATTGTTTCTTGTTTTTCTTCTTTTATTCCTATTCCAGTATCTTTTACATATATTTCAAGTAAAAACTCAGTATTGTGTGTCTTTTTAATATTATATCCAAATTCAATAAAGCCATTGTTTGTGAATTTTAAAGCATTTTCTAGTAGATTACTCAGGATTTTGTCAAGTTTACTTTTATCTGATAAAATTGTACTATCTATGTCCGATAATCCTTTTTTTAAGTATAATGCTGTTCTATTTTCTTTGGCTTTAATATCAAAAATGGCAAATAACTCTAATAGTAAATCATTTAAACATATTGGTTTTTCTATAATTTTAAGTTGTTTTGTTTCTAAAATTGATATTTCTAGAATATCATCAATGATTCGTAATAATTGTTTACTGCTGTTTTGAATGATACTAACAAAATGTTTACTTTTTTCTTTTGTAATATTTGGATTGTTGAGGAAGTTTGAAAAGCCTAATATGCCGTTCATTGGTGTTCTAATTTCGTGGGACATATTATTTAGGAACTCGGTTTTGAGTCGGTCACTTTCTTCTGCTTTTTCTTTTGCCGCTTTTAATTCTGATACAAATTTTTCTCGTTCGGAAATATCACGCATTATACCTAAATTTCCAATCCAATTATTTTCATTATCAAATAGTTTGATGCCAAAAGTTTCACCTAGGAAAACTGTACCGTCTTTTTTTTTGTAATGTGTAACATAAATATTGTCTGAGCTAACAGAGTCTTTATTATATCTCTTTTTTCCTGTGTTAGTGTATTTTCCACTGTCGGCATAAAGCAATTCTGTGGTTTTTCCAATAATTTCATCCGAGAGATAGTCAAAAGTGTTTTTCATCCCTTTATTAGCAAGTATTATTTTTCGTTTTGTGTCAGTAATCACCACTCCATCATTTATTGAATTAAACATTGTTTCAAAAAGGTTCTTTTGGTTTATGAGCTCATTTTCTGATGTTTTTCTATCGGTAATATCAACCGTTATTATTTGAACATTATTGGGTGGTAAGAAACTATATGTTGCTGAAATGAACTGTTTTAATCCACTAGCTCTAAAGGTATGTTCTCTTTCAACCGAAAATGTTTTTTGAGTTTCAAAGCATCTATTTAGGTATTCTGTTAATTCAGGTTCACCGCTCCATAATACTTTTGATTTTACTCCGAATATATTTTTAACTTTCCCATTACTCTCATTGTATGCTTTTTTATTAGCACTAATCATAATAAAATCATTGTCTTTTTCTTGCCAAATAAATGTAGGAAAAGGAAAATATTCAAATCTATTTTTGTATTTCGCTTCGTTTTTTTCGGCTCTTTCTTTAGCTATTAAAAGCTTTCTATGGGTGTGTTTTTTTTCAGTAATGTCAGTAATTATCCCTAAAAGTAAATTGTCATCACCTATTTTTATAGGATTTATTATTATTTGAATTGGAAATGTTGAATTATCTTTACGTTTTACTATGTATTCAATAGGAATACCAAATAAATTTTCATCTATAATAATATTTTCTGGCTTAACTAGCATTTCAAAAATTTTCATTTTCAATATTTCATTTATGCTGTAGCCAGTCATTTTACAAAATGCAGGATTTACAAAAACATAATTTCCTTCTTTATCTGCTAGAGTAATTCCTTCGCTGGTTTGTTCAGAAATTGCTCTGAATTGCGTATCACTTTTTTTTGCTTTTACAATAGCGATTTTTAGTTCTGTATTTATCTCTTGTAATTCATCATTTGCCGAACGTAGCTCTTCTTCACTTGTTTGTAATTCTAGGTTTTTTTGTATTAATTCTAGTTCAGCATGTTTTTGTTCCGTTATATCTTTGCCCGAACTTAAATGTGCTATAATACTCCCTGTTTCGTTTTTTATAGTTTTGCTGTGCCAAAATATTATTCTTTCGTTACCATCTTTCGTTAGAATAGGATTTTCATAATATTCATCTATTTCTTCAGAGAGCAATTTTTGAGAAATTGTTATTATTTTCTTTTTAAATCTCTCGGGAAGAAAATTTTCAAACCAGTTTTTTCCAACAATTTCTGATTCTTCATAGCCTAATGTTTCACAGGCTTTTTTATTTGCGAGTGTAACTAAGCCCTTAGTGTCAATTTTTATGAAAAGGACTCCTGCCAAGTCTAAAAGTACTTTTGAAGAACTTTCATTTTTCAGTAATTTTATTTCCTCTTCTAGCTCTTTATATGTAGGCTTATTTTTCATATCTTTTTTCTTAACTGATATTATACTTTTAGTTTTGTTTATATGGAATTGTAATAAAAAAAGTAGAACCTTTTTCTTTTTCAGACTCCAAAGTGATTTTACCACCAATTAATTCAGCATTTTCTTTAGCTATTGACAAACCCAAACCAAGTCCGCCAACATTTTGAGATATTTCTTCTTCTTGTGTGAATCGTTCAAAAATAATTGCTTGTTTTTCTGGGTTTATTCCTATTCCAGTGTCTTTTACGTATATTTGTATTTCTGCATTGTGGTTTGTTTCAATAAGATTATAACCGAATTCAATAAATCCTATATTTGTAAATTTAAGGGCGTTTTCAAGTAGATTACTCAAAATTTTATTTAGTTTACTCTCGTCAACAAAAATTGTACTTTCCTTATCCGAAAGTCCTTTTTTAAAGTATAGAGGTGTTTTATTTTCTTTTGCTTTTATATCAAAAATGGAAAATAATTCAAGGAATAAGTTATTCAAACAAATTTTAGATTCAATTGTTTTCACTTGTTTTGTTCCTAGCATTGATATTTCTAAGATATCATCAATAATTCGCATTAATTGATTTCCACTATTCTGGATTATAGAGATATAGTATTTTTGTTTTTCACGAGATAAATCTGGGTTATTTAGAAATTGTGCGAATCCTATAATCCCATTCATTGGAGTTCGAATTTCGTGAGACATATTATTAATAAATTCTGTTTTTAAATGGTCGTTCTCTTCTGCTTTTTCTTTTGCCAAACGCAGCTTTTCTTCAATTTTTACTCTATCCGAAATATCTAAAGAAAAAGTAACTACTACTTTTTTCCCATCGTATATTCCACTTTGAGTACGAACAATTTTTGGAAAAATTTGACCATTTTTGCGAATACCCCAAAATTCGTATTGCTGTGCTTTACCATTAAAGGCATCTTTTACTAATTCTTTAATTTCTTTTAGATTATTTTTTCCTGGTGCCGATAAAAAACTTGGGTTTTTTCCTATAAAGAAATCTCGTGGATAACCATACATATTAGTAGCACCATTATTCACTTCAATGAAAATACTGTTTTTATCTTGGATATATATTGCATCTGTAGTATTATTAAAAATATCTCTAAAGTTTTTTTCTTTGTTTTCAACTTTTTCTTTCGCTTTTTTTAGTTTTTTATTTTGAGCTTTATATTCTTCAGACAAATTATAGTATTCTTTGTTTGCTTTTTTAAGCTGAATCTTTTCATTTTGCAGGGCAAGTTGAGCCTTCTTTTGAAAGATAATGTAATTATAAATAATTATTAGTGTAATTATAAATAGAAGAAGTGAAATTAATATGAGTAGGAGTTGAATTTTATGAAAATTGTGATGTTTATTTTCGATATAACTTTTAATTTGATTTTTTACTTCAAGTGTATGATATTGAAATGAGTTAAATATTTTATCATATTTAGAATCTGTTTCTCAACTCCTTTTTCAATATTTTTTTTTTTCCCATCTTTTTTTGGTTATTATTTTATAATTTTTTAGTTCAGTTTTAATTTGAATGATTTCATTTTGTAATTCTGTGTTCTCAATTGCAATTATGCTTATATCTTTATTAGTTCCTCCGGTTAGCATGGCATTTATGTTCCATTGAGCCAATTCAAGATATTCATAAACTTGATTAATTGATATTGATGTATCGCCAGTAATTAATTCCTCAAACCACAGATGTGCCAAAGCTGATTGTAATTGTATTTCTTCTGTAGCTTCAACTAATGGCGAATAGCGTTTTCTAATATCTTCATTTTCAATGTATATATATATCATAGCTATTATAATTGAAAGCATTACGGTAACTAAGAATAAATATATTTTAAGCTCTGCTTTTTTAAATTTTTGGAGTATTTTCATTAAACATTGCATGAAACATTCATTAGTTAATTATTGGCTACCATTTTTTTTGTTCTATGCACTTTTATTTATTCTAAAAAAGTAGAATACTTAGGCACATGAAATATACAAATTAAATCTGTAAAAAGAAATAAAGATTAAAAAATGAAGTATGAACTTGCATTATTGTACAATCAAATAAATATCAAAATCATAGCTGGAATATATGGTGCTGTAATTTAGTTTATTTTTATAACTGTGTTTATTTACAAATATATATTTGCAGCCTTTTTCTTTAATGGATTGAATGAATACACTATCTTGAAGTTGTTCATTATTGCAAGTCCATCCTTTTCTGTGTGTTAGATATATTTGTTGAGGATTTTCAGCACTATTAATTGCTATTAAATCCTGTGGTTCAGAAATACTATCAGCAATACTTTCCAGTTGCAGTTTATAAAATTCTGATTGTTTGATAAAAAAATCGTGTTGCTGATTAGCAATGCTTTCTGTTATGCCAATGCTTAATATGGCTATAAAAAGCCATGTTTTTTTTATGTATGATAGTGCATAAGCTACTGTAAGTGCCATTATTGGCACAAAAGGAATTATATAATAATTATGATGATAAAAAAAGTAGCCCGATTTAATCATATAGATTAAAAACATAATGCTTAGTAGTATAAAGCTGTAGATTAGAGTTTGTTCTTTCTTTTTGGACATCAAAAATATACCTACTATAAAAAAGGCAAAAAATGTAAAGCTATAAAATGCATCAAAGTAAAATCGTTGTGCAACTAAGTCAATATTTTCTATTAATTCTTGCATTCCTACCGATAAACTTTGGCCTACATTATACCATGTGCCTGATAAAGTAGATAAATGAGGATTCCATATAAAATACCACCAGTAAGTTAAGCTAAGTGGAATAAGTGTAGATATACTCAGCATAATTTTAGGGAATATAATTTTAGACTTTAAAACTATTGGAATGAGTAAAACAAGGAATATTCCAGCCGGAATTTTAGCTAAAATCCCAAAACTTGTAAATAGTACGAAAAGGATTAAATATCGCCATTTAATTTTGTTTAAATATTCTGTTCCATAATAGAAGCCAATAAACATAAGAGATACACTAAAGGTGTCGGGCATCATTTTACGCGAAAATGCAAACCAAATTGATGTTGTAAGTATTAATGTTGCCGTAATTGCTATTTTTGAGCTAAAATATTTGCCTATAATTTTAAAGTAGAAGAAAAGTCCTAAAGTTGAGATTATTAGATTGATTAATCTGCCGTACCAATGTGTATAGCCAAATAATTTAGCACTACCATAATACGCATAATTCATCAATGGAAACTCCATTCCAATTATCCCGCTTTCACCTTTGTTATCATCAATTCGTGGATAAAATATGTTTGAATTCGTTTCCAGAAAATTTCTGGCAACCATTAATCCAGTTGCTTGTCGCCAATTATGCCCTGTTTCAAGCGGAGGATTAGTAATTCCAATCATTCTTACTAAAAAGAAAATCAATAGCCAGAATTCAATTCGACTAAATATTTTATATTGATTTCCTTTTTTCATTTCCTTTTCAAATATAGTTATACTTTGGGTTTTTTATTACTTTAGTAAAAAAATAATTCATGAAAAAATATTTATTGTTAATTAGTTTAATTGCTCTTTGGGGCTGTTCACAAAATGAAGTATCTGAAGTGAAAAATGAATCTAAAAATGAGACAATAGAAGTTAAAAGTCTTGATATTACTCAGGCAAATCGTTTAGCTGAATTGCCTTTAAAATGTATGTCAACGGAATATCCAAATAGAACAGGGCATGTAATGGGAGGTGCTGGGGATGTAAAAACACCTAGTGACTTACATCCTGCTTTTTACGGTTGTTTTGATTGGCATTCGGCCGTACATGGGCATTGGTCGCTTGTTTACCTTTTAAAAGAATTTCCTGATTTAGCAAAAAAAGATATTATTCTGGAAAAATTAATGGCTAATTTATCTGCTGAAAATATCGAAAAGGAAGTTGAGTATTTTAGTGGACAGAATAAATCATTTGAGCGAACTTACGGTTGGGCCTGGTTATTGAAATTGGCGCAAGAGCTACATACATGGGATAATCCAAAAGCTAGAGAAATGGAGGCTAATTTGAGGCCATTAACGAATAAGGTGGTTCAAATGTATTTGGATTTTTTGCCTAAACTAAGGTATCCTGTAAGGGTTGGTACGCATACAAATACTGCATTTGGATTATCTTTTGCTTATGATTATGCACAAGAAATTGGACATGATAGTTTGAAAATGCTCATTGAAAAAAGAGCCAAGGATTTTTATTTTAATGATATAAATGGCCCTTTAGAATGGGAGCCAAGTGGCTATGATTTCCTTTCACCTTGTTTGGAGGAGGCTGATATTATGAATAAAGTTTTGTCGCACGATGAATATTTTAAATGGTTACAAAAGTTTTTGCCACAATTGCATAGTCCCGATTTTAAACTTGAGCCAGGAATTGTTTCTGATAGAGAAGATGGTCATCTAGTGCATTTAGATGGAGTAAATTTTAGTAGAGCTTGGTGTTTGTACGGAATAGCTTATAGCTATCCTGAATATGCACATTTAAAAGCTGTTGCAGATGCGCATATAAATTATTCTTTGGATGGAATAACAGACGGAAACTACGAAGGAGGACATTGGTTGGCTAGTTTTGCGCTGTATTCATTAAAATCAAGTAATGTTAATTAACCCAGACGTGGGGTGTAACAAATCAAAAGAAATAAAAATATTTTCTCACCCTACTTTTCTTAATATAGCCTTTATTCTAGTCATTAACGAATCACCAATGTTATTCTTTCTCCAGCATTTAAGATCCTTTGTAGTTGTGTTTTCCATCGCAGATAAAATAATATTTTGATTTGAATAATCATTTATGAATGCTGGTATTGTTAATGATAGAGCCGTAATACCTATTGACTTATTGTTGTTAATATAGCTTTTGTACTTCCCAAAAGATGATTCTAGG
>DAOVUO010000211.1 GCA_030632545.1 Bacteroidales bacterium | reverse complement strand
GTGCTGAAATGCATCATCAAGAAGAATGACATCGCAATTATTTTTAAGTAAGATTTTTCTGACTCCTTTAACTCTGTTTGCATCGGCATAAAAGCTTACGTTTGGAAATTTTAGATACATTTGATAAAGTTCATCGCCTAAACTATATAGGCTTGCTTTTTCGTTGCTATCCTGAAACCCTTTTGCTTTTCGTTTATAACCTCTACTTAACACCGCATCTTGGTAGTTTTTTTCTTGTAAAATTTTAATTAAATACTCAATATGTGGTGTTTTGCCTGTTCCGCCAATAGTTAAATTACCTACTGATATTATTGGAAAGTTAAATTCCTCCGAATGTAGAACTTCCCAATCGTAGAGTTTATTTCTTGTTTCCGTAATAATGTTGTAAATAATTGTGAGGGGACTTAATAACACATATTTAAGTATTGTTTTAATCATCGTTCTGTTTTTTATGTATAGCTTTGAGGTATTTAAATACCTCAAAGCTATAGTTTTATTTCCACGAAATTTTAATTGGCAATAATGCTAAAGGTCCTTCATAGTTTTCAATCATTCCTAAAAGTTCGAAATATTGTTTGGCAATTTTGTTGTTTGATAATGGGTTGGAAGTAAAAGCTTGAGCACTTAAATCGTCCATAATTTGTTCAATTGGTGTTTTTTGTTTTGGATATTCAACAATTCTGTAATCATCGGCAATGTCGGCCATTGTTGCCGCCGAAAATGTTGAACGTGTTAATCCACCAAAAGCGTCAATCAGATTAATTTCGATTGCATTTTTCCCACTCCATACTCTGCCTTGTCCAATTTCATCAACTCTCGTTTTTTCAATTTTTCTACCTTTAGATACGTGTGTAATAAATGTTTCGTACACTTCTTCAACAGAGTTTTGTATAATTGCTTTTTGGTCGTCGCTTAATGGTTTGTCTATTGAGCCCATATCTGCATGCTTAGCAGTTTTAACTCCATCAAAATAAAGATTTAGCTTATTGTTTAATAGCTCTTGTGCGTTAAACATTAAACCAAATACTCCAATTGAGCCAGTAATAGTCATTGGATCGGCAAATATTGAATCAGCAGGACAAGCTATATAATATCCGCCAGAAGCGGCATAATTCCCCATAGAAACTACAACTGGTTTTACTGCTTTAGCAAGTTTTACCTCGTGCCAAATAACGTCAGAAGCTAAAGCACTTCCGCCTGGTGAGTTTACACGAAAAACAATTGCTTTAATGGCACTGTCCTTACGTGCTTTTCTGAATGCCTGTAAGATTGTTTCAGAACCTATTGTACCATCGCCATTTTCTCCTGACTCAATAGCTCCTTCGGCATAAATAACGGCAATTTTATTGCGCGAAAGTTTTGTTTTGTTTGGTTCCGGAACACTATTATAATCTTTTAGTGATAATGTTTCTATGTCTTTAGTCGCTTTAATTCCTAGTTTTTCTTTTAGATGTAAAACTAAATCTTCGCGGTACATAGTTTTAGTAATAAAACCTAATTCTACCGCTTTTTTAGCACTTGATATAACTGTATTGTCGGCAAATCCCTGTAGTTTTTCTACTGGAATATTTTTTGATGCACTAATATCTTCTAAAATGGTTTCCCAAATAGAATTCATAAAAGTAGAAGTTTGTAAGCGGTTTTCTTCGCTCATTTTTTTAAGTAAAAATGGCTCTACGGCACTTTTAAATTTTCCATGACGAATAACTTGTGGTTCAATTCCCATCTTTTCCAGTAAACCTGTATAAAACATTATGTTTGCTCCAATACCGCTAAACTGAAAATTACCCTCGGGCTGAACATAAATTTCGTCGGCAACGCTTGCTAAGTAGTATGAACCTTGGCTATAAGATTCAGCATAAGCAATTATAAAATTGGAACTGTCTTTATAATCAATAAGTGCGTTTCTAATTTCTCTCAAACTAGCCAATCCTGTATTTAACGACGATAAATTGAGTAAAATACCTTCAATTCTATCATCTTTTTTTGCCTTGCTAATATTTTTTATAATTTGGTTTAATCCAATTTTACTCATGCTCGGAATGCCTGGAATATTTATATTATCAAATGGATTGTCAACTGCTCTGTCAACAATTTCACCTTCAAATTTTAGTACTAAAAGGCTGTTGTTTTTTACATTTACCTCTTTTTCTGTGCTTGATACGGCCATTTGGATAATTCCTATCCCTATAAACATTAGCATCAAACTACTAAGTATTATCCCTACAATACTTGCTAGTGTAAACTTTAAGAAATCTTTCATTGCTATTTTTTTTGGTTGAATTAAAGTGTAAATAACTAATAATTAGTAATTAGCTAGTAATTTCGTTATATACAGGCTACTAAGATATATAATATAATTTTTATTTTTCATTTTGACATAGTTAAAATTTATAATTGATTGATTTCTAGTTGTGAAATTTCATCTTGTAGATTATAATTTTATTTAGTGTTTCAATAGTTCGGTAAATATTTGTGTAATTAAAAGTATATCAGTGTTTTAATGTTTAAATAATGCGCACTTATAATCGTCTGTAATTCAGCCGAATCGTGCATTTGTGGCTAAAATTTAACTAATTGTGTTTATTTCCGTATTTATTTTCGTAGTTTTATTTCAAATTTCAAAATTTTAATGAAACATTATATTGTCCTATATTTTACTATAATTTGTTTTTTAAGTTTAAAGGGGCAAAAATCAGACATTGCAAATCAGTCGCTTGAATTTCAGTCTGTATTTTCTAAAGCGAGAGTTCCTGCCGAGTGGGAGAGAGCCGATTTATTGGTTTTGGTTTGGCATAATTATTTTGATGCAATTTCTGAAATTGCTCATTATGCGCAGGATGAGGGTAATGTGCTTATCATTTGTAAAGATTCCTTAGAGGTAATTAAGTATTTTAAAAGAAATGCATTAAATACTGCACGTTTGCAGTTTTTACAGTCGGATTTTAATAGTGTTTGGATACGTGATTATGGCCCTATTAATTTATATATGAATGGTACAGATGAATTGACTGTGGTTGACTTTCTTTATAAACGAAAGCGTAAGGAAGATGATTTAATTCCGCTTCAATTAGCACATTTGCAGAATATTAAAATAATGCAAATTGCTTCAGAAACTATGGGTTTAGTACAAGTAGGTGGTAATTTTATGTGTAATGGTTTGGGGACAGCTTTTTCGTCGCGTTTGGTATTAAAGGAAAATGCAGATTTAGAGGAAGCTGAGCTAAAACAAATATTTTGTAATAACTTGGGTATAAAGGAATACATTTTTTTTGATACATTACCTTATGATTTTATTCATCATATAGATATGCACATGAAATTTATTGATGAAGAAACTCTGTTGGTTGGTAAATTTCCTAGAGGTGTGGCCGATGAGCCTATAATCAAAAAAAATGTGGATTATTTGCTGCAAAATTATAAAACTTCATTTGGTAATAACTATAAGATTGTTGAAATTCCTATGCCCGACGATTTGGGGCGTTATGCTGATTCAACAGGCTGGGCTGATTATTTAACTTATACAAATTCGCTTATTTTTAATTCTACTATTTTTGTGCCTATTTACGAAATTCCTTCCGACAAAATGGCCTTGGAGATTTATCAAAAACATTTTCCGGCTTATAGGATTATAGGTATAAACGTGGAGGAAGCAATTGCTGATGGGGGTGCAGTACATTGTTTTACTTATAGTCTTTCAGCATTATCATCGGATTATATTTGGTTTTCGAAACCTTGCGATATAGCATCAGAAGATAGTGTTTTGAATTTTACTGCTTATGTAAGTTCTTCAAATGAAATAAAGGATCTTAATTTGTACTTTCGTTATTCTGGACAGAAACGTTTTCAACGACAGTCATTTACAAGGGATATTAATGTTGATAATTGGTTTGAGCTTAAATTGCCAATTAAGAAACGAGAAAAAATAGAATATTATTTAATAGCTAAAGATGTACAAAAAAACTTGATTAAAAGACCAATAACTGCTCCTATGGGCTATTATACTGTTGAACATGAATCGTTGCAATTTACAGATATTGTGTTTAATGACGATACACTAATTTGGAAAGGCGGTTTGTTGAGTTTAGATTATTTTGTTCCTTCTGCTAATTCAGATTATCTTTTTTATTGGAGATCTGAGGATGACTTTAATGTGAGAAACTCTAATTTGCTTGATGCAAGTGTACGTATAAAACCAGAGGACAGAGATTTTGTGTATAAATTTAGTTTGATTATTTCTGATGGAACAAATCTTATGTATAAATATTTTTATGTAAAGCGATTGGTTAATGTAAACGAATTGTGGTTTAAACGCTAATTTAGCTATTTTTGCCCCGAATAATATTGATTGGGAATGAGAGAAACAAAAACAGGACAAGTAATTAAATCTACAGGAAGCTGGTATAAAGTAAAGTCGGAAGGCCAGTATTTTGATTGCAGAATTAGAGGTAAACTACGTTTAAAGAATTACGTTAAAGCCACTAATCCTGTAGCTGTGGGCGATTTTGTTGAGTTTTATATTGGTAAAGAAAATAACGAAGCCGTAATAAGCGGTTTAAAGAATAGAAAAAATTATATAATACGGAAATCTACAAATTTATCCCGTCAGGCACATATTTTAGCGGCAAATGTTGATCAAGCAATATTAGTTGTTACTATTGAGTTTCCTAAAACCGAATTGGTTTTTATCGACCGTTTTTTAGCTGCCGCAGAGGCTTACAGTGTGCCTGTAGTTTTGCTAATAAATAAATACGATTTATATGATGATGAGCATTTGGAAACTTTAGAGTTTTACGAATTAATGTACGAGAATATTGGCTATAAAACACTATCTACATCAGTAATAACAGGAAGGGGAATTGAGGAACTTAAGCAATTGATGACAGGAAAGCTAAATGTGATTACAGGAAACTCGGGTGTTGGTAAATCAAGCTTAATTAATGCTTTAGATTCCGATTTGTCGTTAAGGATTGGAGAAATATCAGAAGCAAATAAAACAGGCAAGCATACAACCACCTTTGCCGAAATGTTTGAAACTAATTTTGGTGCTCGGATTGTTGATACGCCAGGTATTAGAGCATTTGGCTTATACGATTTTGATAAAGAACCTGTTGACCACTATTTTAAAGAGATTTTTAAATTCTCGGAGCATTGTAAGTTTAATAATTGTACACATACGCATGAGCCCGATTGTGCCGTAGTTGCTGCGGTTGATAATGGTAAAATTAGTCCAACTCGTTATAATAGCTACATAAATATTTTAAGTGGCGATGAGGGTAAGCATCGTGAGGATGTGTATAAATAGGGAGTGGGAATATTCGTTCTCATTTTTACTTTTTTATGGGAGTTAACTTATTTTGGTATTGACATATAGTACATTGTCTGTTTTCTGATGAGAGTAAAAGTCAAATGAAGAAAGAGTTTTTGTTTAGTGGAGAAATAATGCTAAATTATGATATTATATCAATCTTTCTTATTTTTACGAGTGTTTTTCCGTAATACTGTGATGGAAATTTGGAATTATCTTACGATTTTTGTAACTTGCTAATATGAACGACTATAAAATAATTCAGAACGGTAAAG
>DAOVUO010000564.1 GCA_030632545.1 Bacteroidales bacterium | reverse complement strand
TTTAAGTGTTATTACTGGCGTTGTGGGGCTGTTTCAAATAAATGAAATGAGCAAAAACATTGAGCTATTATATGAACATCCGTTAAAGGTAAGTAACTCTGTAAGAAATATAAATTTAAATATTAATGCGATTCAATATTCAATGAAGGATATTGTTTTGGCAGAAGACCAAAAACGATTAGAAAATGCAGTTAGCGAAATAAATGTGTATGATAGTTTAATTCATGCTGAATTTGATATCGTTCTGGAAAAATATTTAGGGGATAAATCTAAGGTAGAAACTACTTATCAATTATACATTGATTGGGAAGAAATAAGAAATGAAATAGTAGCTTTGAAAAGAATTGGGAAAGATGATGAAGCAAATGTTATTGCTATGGGTGAGGCCTTAAAGCATGTTAAATTACTTTTTTTGCAGACTAAGCAGTTTATTGATTTTGCACAAAATAAAGCAGATGAATTTTATTTGAGTAACAAAGTAGCAAGAGAAAATGGATTCATTATTTTGGCAATTATTATTTTTTCTTTGTTGATAATAAGTGTAATAATTTCGCTATTTGTTTCGCAAAGTATTATACAGCCAATTCATAATTTTATTGCTCAAATAAAGTTTGTATTTAGCAAAAATCATACGTTGGGTAAGGATTATGATAATATTAGTGAGCGGCAATTTTTTAATAATATAGTGAATGATATTGCTCTAATTTATAAAAAAACAAATGATTATACTGAAGAGTTAGAGGTTTTTAACAAAGAGCTCGATAAAAAAAATGAGGATAGAACAAAAGCTATTGAGAAAACTAGTTTAATTATTGAAAGTTTTTTTAATTCCGCAAACGACAGTTTTGTACTTTTTGACGAAAATTTTAATTTGCTTAAAATAAATAATAAGGCATTTAGCTTGTTTTTTCCTGATGAAATTTCTATTGAAAAAATTATTGGTAGGAATTTAAAAGAAATATCGCCAGGAATTGAAAAAACCGAACGCTTTCAAAAATACCTCGAAGTTATTGAAAAAGGTAGTTCGTTTACATTACGTGATGTAGTTCCTAGTAATAATTTTGGTGATATTCATTTGGCAATAAAGGTTTTTAAAGTGGGTAATGGTCTTGCACTTATACTTACCGAAATTAGTAAACAAATAAAGTACGAGCAGAGTTTAAAAGATATAAATAGTAAACTTGTAGAGGCAAAAGAAAAGGCAGAAGAAAATGAAGCGAAATTTAAAACAATGTTTGATCTTTCGCCACAATCTATCATTATTACTGATATTAGTGGAATTATTGTTGACGTGAATAAGGAACTTTGTAGGAAATCTCAATATAAAAAAGAGGAGCTTGTTGGGAATTCTACTGTAGATATGGGCTTTTACAGTGCAGAGAGCAGGGCTAGTTTTCTTGAAAAATTAAGGAAAAATGGCCAGATTAATGATTTAGAAATGGACTTTTTTATAAAAGACAATTCAATTATAAAAGTATCAAAATTTACTAAAATTATTGATGTAAGGGGCGAGTCGTTTATTTT
>DAOVUO010000355.1 GCA_030632545.1 Bacteroidales bacterium | reverse complement strand
GTTAAGTTAAAATGCCATCCGCCGAACGCAAATGTGCTTTTTAAAACGAAAAAAAAGAAAGCCTTGTTAGATTTTCTTTTTTCGTTCACCCACTAGCTCAATCTATGATGAGTCACTTTTATTTATCCGATGTTTTAAAGTGAGCTCCTCAATTCATTTTTTTGATGCCGAATTTGTTTATAGCTTGAAGGAAAAAAACTAAATCACTATTTTTTTAAGCTGATTATCATTATAAATTACGTACCAAATATTTCCAATATGGCAGATAAAATCTATTTGTGCGCCTTGTTTTTTTAATTCATTAAGTTTAATTAGCAGATTGTCTTGCATTCTGTATGCTGCAATTCCTGCTTTCCCATAGCTCATAAGCCATCCGCTTTTAAAAATTAATATTTGTTTTAATTTTAATTTTTTAGATTGAATTTCAAGCAATTTTCTTACAAGTTTAGCATTAGGTGAGTTTGTTGTAAATTCGCCATTATTATGAATAATTGCATAATTCCCATTCTCGAAGCTAGTGTAATGGATTGTTTCCTTGTTTTTTTCTATTCTAATAAGCGAATTTTTTAGTGCTTCAGGACAAGAAATACATTCAAATTTATGATTGTATAAGATTAGAAAAAAGCTGTCTTTTTTTAATATTTGGTTTATTATCTCACCGTTTTTATTCATTTCCGACAGAACATTAAGTTCTATACTATCAATTTTAGAAGCAGAAAATCCATTATCACTATAAGTAATTATCCAATTGGAATCAGATTGAAAACTGACACTATTTATTTTGTAATTTTCTTTTGCTAGTGAAGATACTTCAGCTTCAAAAAGTTCAAGATTTGTTTGCGAAAATGAATTAAAGCACAAAACAATGATACCAAAAGCTAAAAGTATCTTTTTAAAAATTAACATATTTATATGAGTCTTAATATAAAAGAAAATAAGCTGCACCATACATCTCGTCAGAGCGTTGCACGTGTGCTATCACATTGTTGCCTTCTACGGAGTCATATATAAAACCATTGTAATCTATTCTGCCTATACATTTTTTTTTCCCAGTTTTACTTTTGTATATGTTTCCATCAGAATCTATTCTACCTAAAAAATTTCCAATGCTATCGTATACGTAGTTGTCAGGAAAATCAATTCGTCCAATAGCTGAATTGATATTTATTTTTTCGTAAATAATTCCGTCTTTCCCTATACGTCCTATACACAATGCACCATTTCTTCCCTTATAAACAATAGCCATAATTAGTCGTTTTAAGTAGTTGTTAAGCAAAGTTAAATTAAATATGCTTGTCAGTCAAGTTAATTTGGTAAATAACACTCTAAATCCATACTAAATAAAGGGGATGATAGAAAAAACGGGAATTAACAATGTGTTGTATGTTGAGTTACAGTCGTTTAGTCATTATGATGTTAAGTTTGTGTAAAAATAAATTAGCTTATTGCTCTGATAGCCTAAAGTTCTACTTTTGCGGCCGTTCAAATAATTAAAGGATATGAAGTATTTAAAAATAATTTTATTTATTGGTGTTCTATTTATTCAGGTTCAAAATTCACATTCAGTTTCTGCTAGTAGCGAATTGTTTATTGAAGAACCAATAAATTCGGTTTATGCAAAAGAATATTTGTGGAACAAAAACTATCGTGAAACCATAGAGTATATTAAAAACCACGAAGGTTATAGATCTAATCCATATTATTGCTCTGCAGGTGTATTAACAATTGGTTTTGGACATGCAATAATGCCTAACGAGTCTTTTACTAAGGCATTAAATATGGAAGAAGCTGAAGCCTTGTTGATTAAAGATTTTAATATAGCTTTAAAGGCAGTTGAGCGTACTACCTCAATTAAAGGTTCAAAAAAACTTGCTATTGCACATTTTATATTTTCCGTTGGAATTGGTAATTTTAACCGCAGTACACTTAAAAAACTTGTTTTAGCAGATAAGCCAATTAACAATACAATTTTATTGTGGAGTAATTATACAAATAGAAATGGTGATAAAGTTAGAAGTCAGGTTGCATATAACATACGCTCTTGGGAGTTAGATATGTATTATCGTGACCATAATAGTATAATAATGGCGATAAAATAGAACTCAAAAAAATTACATATTTATCATTTTTAAAAAATCATCCTCACTTATTGTGGGGATTTTTAATTTTTCTACTTTTTCAAGTTTTGATGGTCCAATATTTTTCCCTGCTAGTAAAAAACTTGTTTTTTTTGAAATAGATGAAGAATTTTTCCCTCCATTATTTTCAATAAGCTTTTTTAGCTCATCTCTCGATTTTTTTTCAAAAGTACCTGAAATAACAATAGTTTTTCCTTCGAGCGCATTGCTTGCTAAGGCAATATGTTCAGCTTCAAATGTAAGTCCTGCTTTTTGTAAGCGATTTATTAATTCTATATTTTCTTCACTTTTAAAATAGTCAATAATGCTTTGAGCAATTTTGTCGCCCACCTCATCAATTGCGGTTAGTTCCTCTAAATTAGCATTTCTCATATTGCTAATGTTTTTAAGGTTCTTTGCTAAAATTTTTGCAACTGTTGTTCCAACAAAACGAATTCCTAGTCCGTACAAAACACGCTCAAATTCTACTTTTTTCGATTCTTGCAGACTTTTGATTAAGTTTTGTGCCGATTTTTCTGCAAATCTATCTAATTCAAGAACTTGATTTTTTGTTAAATCATATAAATCGGCAATATTTTTAATTAAGTTATTTGTATAAAGCAATTCAACAGTAGCTTCGGCAATATTAATGTCCATTGCTTTTCTGCTAATAAAATGTTCTATTTTTCCTTTAATTTGTGGTGGACATATTTTTTCATTTGGGCAATAATGTTTTACTTCGCCTTCTTTTCTTATCAGAGGAGTATTGCATTCGGGGCATAGCTTTATATATTGAAATGCTTTAGAAGCTATATTCCTTTTTTTTAGATTTATTCCAACAATTTTTGGAATAATTTCGCCACCTTTTTCCACAAAAACAAAGTCGCCAATTCTAATATCAAGTTCCGCAATAATATCGGCATTATGTAGCGATGCTCTTTTTACAGTAGTTCCTGCTAATTGCACTGGACTAAGATTAGCAACAGGAGTAATAGCTCCAGTTCTACCAACTTGAAAATCAATGCTAAGTAGTTCGGCCTCTGTTCGTTCTGCTTTGAACTTGTATGAAATGGCCCAACGTGGGGTTTTGCTCGTAAATCCTAATTCTTCTTGTAATCTAATGGAATTTACTTTTATTACTATTCCATCAATATCAAAAGCCAGATTTTTCCTTTCTTTATCCCAGTAATTGATGTAATCAAAAACTTCTTGCAAGGATTTTAACTTTTTTGCATGCTCTGAGATTTTAAAACCCCATTTTTTTGCTAATTGCAAATTTTCAAAATGATTTTGACTTGGCAAATCAGACGAAAGCATGTAGTACAAAAAACAATCTAGTTTTCGTTTTGCAACTTCAGCCGAATTTTGCATTTTTAGAGTTCCGCTTGCAGCATTTCTAGGGTTAGCAAATAGTGCTTCATCGTTTGCTAAACGTTCATTATTTAGTTTATTAAATGAACTATGTGGTAAAAAAATTTCACCTCTAATTTCAAATTCATTTGGGTAGTCGTTCCCATTTAAAACCAAAGGAATACTTCTAATAGTTTTTACATTGGCAGTTACATCATCGCCTTTTGCACCATCTCCACGAGTAACAGCTTTGTCTAATTTCCCATTTATATATCTAATGCCAATTGCTGTACCATCAAATTTAAGTTCTGCTACATATTCAAATTCTTCATCAATAAGCTTTTTTATTCGTTTATC
>DAOVUO010000522.1 GCA_030632545.1 Bacteroidales bacterium | reverse complement strand
GTTCATTTATTTTTGTTCTTCTTATCATTAAGCAATATAAATTATTAAACGGAGCTCGAAATTATACCGATACGCTTGTAGTAATTGTCCCCAAAAAAATCAGGATTTGAATACAATTTTTCAAAGACGGCTAGTATATATAATTAGACAACTTTGAGAGCTTCAATTTTACTTACAATATTTCATTTATTATATATTGAACTCTGCTAATTCGTTTTTTACCAAAGATATAGTTTTTTGGTCAGAATATATAACTGTTGTAAAAAATCATATTTGCATAATTAATGTTTTTGCTACTGTATAGTACAACTTTACGAAGTAAATTATAATTTATTTCTAATGACTTATATCTTTTTTGAGATTTATTTGACAACATATTTTAGTAGAAAGAGAATACAGCAATATTTGGCTTACTGGACTAGCAGACTTTGTTTTTAGCAGTGAAATTGAATTATGAAAACATAAAAAAAACGGTAAAAACATAAAATTTTCACCGTTTTTTATACGTACCTTATATCCGCAAGCCCTGGCAGGATTTTGCTTACAAACAGTTAATTAGTTCTGATTTCGATTCACTTAATTAAATGAATTTCGTCAGCGCTAATCAATTGAATGAGAAAGCTTTGCAGCTATGCTTGTGGATTTATAGTAGGTATTACATTTTACTGTTTCAACCATTGCACATATTTTTTGGGGTCAACATCTGCATAAAAATAGTTTTCAGGATTTATGCTTTGTCCGTATTTTTTGACCTCATAATGTAAATGTGGTGCTGTAGATAATCCAGTATTTCCTACTTTAGCAATAATTTGTCCTCTAGTAATTTTTTGTCCTTTTTGCACAAGAATTTTTGATAAATGCCCATAGCGTGTGGTGTAGCCAAACTCATGCTCAATAATTATTTCATTACCATAACCACTTTTTCTCTCAATTTTTATTACTTTCCCATCACCAGGCGAGTATACATCTGTTCCAATTGGAGCAGCTAAATCTATTCCATGGTGCATTTTATAACGACCTAAAATAGGGTGTAATCTAATACCATAAACCGAAGATAAGTGCGAATCCTCTTGTGAAACGGGACGCAAAGCTGGAATACTTCTATTTTTCTTTTCAAAATTAATTTGTTCCTTAAAAAGTATTTTATAGCTTTCTGTTTGTACTTTAGCCTTACTTAATAAATCGTCTAATCTACTAGATGTACTAATCATTAAGTCAGAGTTTTCGTAATTCTCCAATGTAGAATAGGGCGAATGTCCACCTCTACCTGCTTGTCGCATACTGGCAGGGAGTGGTGAGAGGCTGAAAATTGAACGATACAAACTATCATCCAGTTTTTCTAAATCTTCGAGTGTTGTCTCGGCCAATTCAAGTTTGCTCTGTAAAATCAAATACTCATTCAATAATTTCTGATTTTCTCTTTTTAATATGCGAGAATTTTCAGATTTAAAAATTGGATAAGTAAATACAAGTGCTGCAAATTGAATAGCAATAAAAAGTATTGAGAAGAAAAGAATTTTTTTAAGCCTTTTGCTACTTTTGTTTTCTAATTTTTCAATAGAAAGCGTTGCTTTGTTGAACGAGTATTGTTCATTAATCATGTTTTGTTATTTGGTTAAACATAGCTTTTTATAAGTCCCTTGTATTAAAGATTTTATAAAAAACGTTGCAAATTTATTGAGTATATCTAAAATTCGAGTTACTTTTGTGTTAAATATGCATATTTTAACAATCTCTAAAGTAGTAAAAAACCCTTGATTAATTTTTATTTAGACACTTAGGTTTGTAAAATTAAAATAATGTTAAACAATTAATTTGCATAAAACATAAATACATGAAATCCAACGAATTACGCCAATCATTTATAGAGTTTTTTGAGTCAAAGCAGCACAAAATAGTGCCTTCAGCACCAATGGTGATTAAAGATGATCCTTCATTAATGTTTACAAATGCGGGAATGAATCAGTTTAAAGATATTTTTTTGGGAAATACTCAAGCTAAAGGAAAACGTGTAGCTGATTCGCAAAAATGCCTTCGAGTTTCGGGTAAGCACAACGATTTAGAGGAAGTTGGGCACGATACTTATCACCATACCATGTTTGAAATGCTAGGCAACTGGTCTTTTGGCGATTATTTTAAAAAGGAAGCCATTGATTGGGCTTGGGAATATTTGGTTGATATATTAAAAATTGATAAAAATCGTTTGTACGCAACTGTTTTTGAAGGCAGTAAAGATGATAAACTTGAGCTTGATTCGGAAGCAAAACAAATTTGGTCGAAACATTTACCAAAGGATAGAATATTAAATGGCTCAAAAAAGGACAATTTTTGGGAAATGGGCGAGACTGGTCCTTGTGGTCCATGTTCCGAAATTCATGTAGATAT
>DAOVUO010000531.1 GCA_030632545.1 Bacteroidales bacterium | reverse complement strand
TAAACCCAAAGTAATTACTTATTGCTTGTACGCTCATTGCAGTGCCTTTTGCTTTTCCATCAGCAGAATAACCAGCAATATGAGGTGTTGCAAAGTCTACTAAATCAAGTAATTCAGTGTCAATATCTGGTTCAGTTTCCCAAACATCAATAACAGCCCCTTTTATTTGCTTTTTTTGCAAGGCAATTTTTAATGCAAAATTATCTACCACAGAGCCACGTGAACTATTAATTATTATACAAGAGGACTTTAGCTTTTTCAGAAAATTTTCATCAACAAAATGCCAGGTTTTGTCTATTCCTGTTTTATTTAAAGGGACATGAAAACTTATTATATCTGCTTTTTCTTGTATTTCTTTAAGCGAAACATATTTCTTAGAATTATTAATTTTTTGAAGTGGTGGGTCGTTTAGTAGTACTTTCATTCCTTGTATTGATGCAAGTTTAGCGACTTTTGAACCTACATTTCCATGACCAATAATACCAATTGTTTTTTCTGATAAATCAAAATTATATTTTAATGATAATCTGCCTAAGGCCGATGCAATATACTGCATAACTGAGCCAGAATTACAGCCTGGAACATTCGTCCATTCAATATTGTTCGATTTACAGAATTTTGTGTCAATGTGGTCAAATCCGATAGTAGCTGTGGCGATAAATTTCACTTTACTACCTTCAAGTAGTTCGTTATTGCATATAGTACGAGTGCGTATAATTAGCGCATCTGCATTTTTTACTATTTCTTTTGAAATTTGGCTTCCATTGTAGTATTCGATTTTAGCATAAGCTTCTAAAATACCTTTTAGATATGGTATTTTGTCATCGGCAACAATTAGCATCTATTATTTTTTAATCATTTTCATTAAAATTCCCTGATTTTTTTTCAAAATTTCAATTTCTTTTTGTTGCTCTTTTATGGCTTCGATAAGCAAAGCATTTAATTTAGCATAGTCTATTGATTTATACCCTTCGCCATCTGTAAGAACTACTTCTGGAACAATTTTTTCTACATCTTGGGCAATTAATCCAATTTGACGTTTTTCCGAAAACTTTTTATCTGGAAATTCATTTATTCTCCAATCGTAATACACCCCATTTAAGCGATTTACTTTGCTCAATGGAGCGTTAATTTTGCTAATGTTTTTTTTAAATCTAATGTCTGATGAACCTGATATAGCTCCTGTTGCTGTAATGTTGCCAGTAACTGCTAAAGCTACCGTTGGATTATCAATTCCTATGCCCACATTGCCATTTTTTAGTATAACCATGGCGTTTTCTCTTGCTGTTGGGTCTACGCCAATGCCAACAACAAATACACGGTCTTGCAGCACCCATGCATCCCTAGTTGGGGCTAAAGTTGCAAAAGTGTTATATCTTCCAATAGCAAATTCAGAATAGGCACTTGCAGAAAGGTTGTCGCCAAAAGCAAATGAATACATTCCATAAGTAAGAGATGATTTTCCGCCAGCAAATGAGCTTTGTGCGCTTGAATTTGTTTGACTTGATTCCCCGAATGCAGCCGAGTACATACCATAGGTTTGTGATCCAAATCCAGCAGCTAATGAACCATTTGCACCAGCATCTGTAATAGTATTTAATCCTATTGCTAGCGATTCATCGCCATTTGCTATGTTGGTGTAACCTATTGCCATAGAGTAAGCTCCGTTTGCACTATTCGATTCGTTTAAAGCAACCGACGATACTCCAGCGGCTGTATTGTTTTGACCTAAGGCTACAGATTTTGAGTTGAGTGCGATATTATTGCTTCCCATAGCAATTGAATAGATTCCAGAGGCTGTATTAGATTCTCCAGCGGCGAATGAGTAATGTCCTGTTGCACTTGTGTTTAGTCCAAAAGCAACTGAGTATTGTCCTACATTTGCATCATCCCACTGTGTGCCATCAATTCCGCCTGCTCTAAGTGCGCCTTTTGCTGGCGAAAACTCAAATCTTGTTCCTGCGCCACGGTTTACTACATGTCCAGTTAGTTGAAATGTGCCAGTAATTAGTACTGTTTCATCGTCTAGTAAATCAACATGAAGACGTTCGGTTGGTAATGATGTACCTATTCCTATATAATTTGTTGCATTGTATATAGTACCAGTATTTAAACTCCAATAGCTTACGCCTATATTGTTATCAACATAGGTTTTTACTGCTTCCGCTGTTACAATTGCAGATGCTGTACTATTCGAATTCAAATCGCTTGAAACACTAGTAAATGTTGTTCCACCCATTGTGAGTGCTGGCGTACTTAGTATGCCATTG
>DAOVUO010000356.1 GCA_030632545.1 Bacteroidales bacterium | reverse complement strand
TTAAGTTTATTGATTTAGAGTGTTACTTTCCAAAACTTAACAGTCTGCGCAGAATATAAGGCGACTATTGACTAAAATTGTTTAGTTAAATTTTACCTTCATAGGAGAACAATTATTGCCAATTTGTAGCGAAAATAAATTATTTGTATTGTACAAACCAGCTATATTAGCTCCAGTTTGTTTTGCATAAAAAATGAATGTATTTATTATTCTTGTTTGAATAATTGGGTGTTTAAGTGTTATTTAGTCAGTTCGTTAATGTATTCATCAGGGCTGAAAATTTGCAAACCTGAATTTTTAAAGTCTTTTTTGTTTCTTGTTACTATTATGCTAATGTCATTTTGTTTTGATGTTTCAATTTGGACAGCATCTTCAAAATCTTTTCTTCCGGATTTTAAAGCATTTACAACCGCTATTTTATTTACTCCAGCAATATCTGAATACTCAAATAAATTAACTAAAAATCCGATTGCTTCATTATGTCCGCTTTGTTTTTTGATAAGATAGTAAATGTCTGTTACCGTAGTGGCAGTAATAAACATTGGGATGTCTCTTTCATATAACAAGCGTGTAACATCTTGGGCTTGCTTTTTAAATTCATGACGCTCAAATGCAATGTCAAGAACAATATTTGTGTCTATTAGAACTTTTTTCATCCGTGTTTTTTCATTAAAGCGTTATACCTTACGTCATCTGTTTCTATTTTTGCGAAACGTCCGCTCCATTCTTCAAAAAAATCATCTATTGATTTCTTCTCTTTTTTCTTTTTGGCAATAGGTTTAAACATTACAATGATTTCAATTTCTTGATTTTTATATTTGCTAATTTCAGGAATTTTTATAATTCCGTTTTCCAAGATTTTTGTTTCAAATTTATATGCTTCCATTTTAGTAATTTTTAAATGTTTCTTAACGTAATAATAAGTAAAAAACAGCCCAAAATCAAGTTTTGGGCTGTAAATCTTGTTTTTAATGAACAACTTTTAAAATATCTCCTGTTCTGTAAAATGCTCCAACTGTTAAACCTCCAAAGCGAAGAAATACTCGGAATAGTTGAAGGCGACCAATAACTGTCCCTACTGCAAAAGCATAGGGCACAGTTCCAAAACTGCCAACGACCCTTTAGCATATTTGCTTTCGGTTTTTGATATAAGCTAAATGTTTTTATAGTAGCGGTTTAGTTTAATTTATTTGTATTGAGTTTGTTTGTGGCAATTGCCTGGTTCTTAGCCTCTTATTTAAATTTTAGAAAGTCTTATTTTTTATTAATTTTGTAAAATAAGAATTTTAGAATGGAAAATTTTATAGTATCAGCTCGAAAATATAGACCTTCTACTTTTGATATGGTAGTGGGACAAAAATCAATAACTGGAACTCTCAAAAATGCGGTAAGGACAAAGCAATTAGCTCATGCCTTTTTGTTTTGTGGGCCACGGGGTGTTGGAAAAACAACCTGTGCCAGAATTTTTTCTAAAACTATTAATTGCGAGAATTCCACACCCGAAGGAGAAGCTTGTAATGAGTGCGAATCGTGTCAATCTTTTAACGAAAGTCGTTCGTATAATATTCACGAGCTTGATGCAGCATCAAATAACTCTGTTGATGATATCAGAAGTTTAATTGAGCAAGTAAGAATCCCGCCTCAAATTGGAACACATAGTGTATATATAATTGATGAGGTACACATGCTTTCGTCGGCAGCTTTTAATGCTTTTTTGAAAACCCTAGAAGAGCCACCATCTCATGCTATTTTTGTAATGGCAACTACAGAAAAACATAAAATTTTGCCAACAATTTTATCTCGTTGTCAGATTTTTGATTTTAATCGAATTAAAGTAAAGGATATTGCAGAGCAATTAGCTTATGTGGCACAAAGAGAAAATATAGAGTGCGAACCAGCAGCATTGCAGGTCATTGCTCAAAAAGCTGATGGTGGAATGCGTGATGCATTATCCTATTTTGATCAAATAGCTAGTTTTGCTGACAGAAATATTACTTATCAATCGGCTATTCAAAATTTGAATGTGCTCGATTATGAGTATTATTTTAAGTTAGTAGACTTTTTTCTAGCAGCTGATATAAGCGAGACTTTACTTGTTTTTAATGATATTTTAAATCATGGTTTTGATTCTCAGCATTTTATTTCTGGCTTAAATAGGCATATTCGCGATTTATTAGTTGCTTACGATGGAAAAACGGTTGAATTACTAGAAGTAACAGATGACACAAAACAGCAATATCTGGAACAAGCAAAAAATACTGGAATTCAATTTTTATTTAAAGCATTACAGATAACAAATCAGTGCGAAATAAGCTTTAAAAGTACTCAAAATCAGCGATTACACGTTGAGCTAGCATTAATGAATTTATGTAATTTATCGCCCAAAAGCATACTTTCAATAGTAGAGAAACAAACTGAGCAAGTAAAGCAAAATGTTCAAGTTGAAAGTAAAGAAAAAGTACAACCACAAGAAAAGCCAAAGGCTAAAGTAAATCTTTCACCGCCTAGTGCATTAAATACTTCTATAGGAAATGTATTGAATGCTGAGGGGAAAACGCTTGTTAGAAAAGAGAAAAAGCAAGTTGAAGATAATCAAGAGCGAAATGCAGTATTTACACAGGAGCAATTACTTGATGCATGGAAGTATATGGTTGAGTCAGTTCAGGCTAGTAGTCCTCTTGCATATAATCTTGTTAACTCAGTAAAGCCTTTATTGAAAGATGATTATGTAGTTGAAATTCCTTTAAGTAGTGATTTTCAGAAAAGTACTATTGAAAAAGCTAGAGACATATTAATGAGTAAATTAATAGAAAAATTAAATAATTCTAAAATTAAATTTGCCTATAATGTGTCAGAAAAAGCACGTCCAAAGAGTGTATATACCAACGAGGATAAATTTAAAGTTTTAAACGAGAAGAACGAAAAATTGGATCAGCTTCGCCAACGATTCAATTTAGATTTTGGATAGATTCAATTTAAAAAAAACTTGACGAACTATTTATTTTATACCTAACTTAAATTTTTATGAAAACAATTAAATTAAGTTTGTTTTTAGTAGGTTTCATTTTTTTTGGAAGTACTAATGCACAGCAATGGGATAGTAGCTTACTTTCCGAACTGAAAAATAGTCAAGAAGTAAGCTTTTTTGATATTCAAGAGGCTTTTCAAAAGTATGAAATAGAAAATAACATTGTAAGTGGTAAAGTGAAATTACCTAATGGTGATTTAAGTAAAGTGCCTGGTTGGAAGCAATATAAACGTTGGGAGTATTTCTGGGAGCAAAGAGTAGACCCCGCAACTGGTAAATTTCCTGAATATAATTCTTTAAAAATATACGATGAATATCTTACTAAATTAAAGTCATCAATAAAGAATTCAATAAGTGGTAATTGGCAAGATTTGGGCTCTGAAACTTCCACTAGTGGTTATGCTGGTTTAGGACGTATTAATTGTATTTCATTTCATCCAACTGATACAAATGTATATTGGGTAGGTGCACCATCTGGTGGAATTTGGAAAACAGCAGATGACGGTGAAACTTGGACTGTTTTATCTGATAATAATCCTGTTCTGGGAGTTAGCGATATAGCCGTTCCAAGCGACTATGAAATTAGTCAAACCTTGTATATTGCTACAGGTGATAGAGATGGAGGAAGTGTGTGGAGTTTAGGTGGTTCTTCTTATGATAATAATTCGGTAGGGGTACTAAAAACCATAGATGGTGGCCTAAGTTGGAGTACAACAGGATTAAGTTTTAGTGTGAGTGACGAGTATACTATAGGCAGATTGTTAATCCATCCTACAGATAACACAATTCTT
>DAOVUO010000205.1 GCA_030632545.1 Bacteroidales bacterium | reverse complement strand
ACAGGCAGTTAAGTTATAAGTTTCGAGTGCTAAGCTTTAATGCGATTGAAGTAACTTCATTTTAGCTAAACCTAATTACAAAACATACACTACAATTTGAGATTAATAACTATGACTAATTCCACAAAAAACAAATCATATCCAAGAGCGCAGTCACTTACAGTACTTTTTTATAATTCACAAAAGCCATGATTCCATCAAAATACCCTAAAGCAACCTCTCTTACACGTTCAGATGTTTTTATACCTTCTATTTCAAGTGTTTTATTTGCTAACCTCTTAATTTCATCTACATTATCCTGAAAAAGTGTTTCGCCATAGCAAATTGGCCCATTAATCATACGAGTTAAAGCCAAGTTACGAGCATAAACACCCTCAAAACCAGTGTAGTTAGCAACTTTAAGCAAATAATACTGCTTGCCATTTGCAGGATAAGCATCTACACCTAATCGCTGATTAAGTCTAGTGCCAACAAAATATGACAGTTCTATAGAACGCTCTATTTGATCAGATAATACTATTCGAGCAAAATTTAAACGCTGCTCTTTGTATCGCATTTCGCCAGCAATATACGCACCTGGCACAAAAGTCATATTATAATTATTTTTTGTTGAATACTGATTTCCTTGAGCATCCCATCTGCGATTTTGAGAATCAGCATTATAATGTAAAATTAAAGTAAGATGAGGCCGAAATTTATTAATTTTTTTTGCTCTTTGATGTAATTCGTATCTATGAAAAAATGCTTTAAAAATATAACGTTTGTTACTAGAAATCAATAACTTATTTGCTGTGGCCTGCGAAATATAACCTTCTCTCAAATCACCAATAACTGCATCAGTTAAATCATCGGCTATCCATTGGCTAAACGTTTTATCAAAAGCTGTCCATCCATGTTTATTTCTGGTCATAAGGACAGTAGCTCCAAGCTTTTGGAGAGTATCTCTTAAAAAAAGAGCGGTTGTATAGGTTAACTCCGCTTCAAAAACTTCTAAAACTTTTTTATCGGGCATTCTAATTCTTGCCAAACGCATTTCTTCAATCGCTTCTTTAACATTTCCAGCAAAATGACCAGGATCAAGAGCAACTCTTAAACCCTCTAATGGCCTTGAGCTGGAATTAAAAATAAATAATTCAGGCTCTATAATTAGCCCTCCAAATTTTTCAGGATTAAATTTTTGTTCCCCTTTTTTAGAATAAAGGTCAATTACTTTATTTATCGTAAGTGAATAATAAATTTTATTATACAAAACAGACTCATCATAGTAAATCAAACTTTCCTTTCTACCGTATTTCCAATCGTTAGGCGAGGCATAAAGCTCAATTCCTTTATTATTTACTCGATAATAATATTTAACTGCTGGACTCTTTACAGATAAATTAATTTTTTCATTTAACGACATTTGAAATTCTGGTGGCGTATGCACGACCTCCTTTAATTCTTGATCTGGGAAACTTATAATTGATAATAATGTAAACAACCAATGCCACATATCTTTTTTTTTAATTATTATACGCTTTACACAAAAAAACAGCCTAAAATTTATACATAAATTTTAAGATGCCAAATTTATACGTAATTTTGAGAATTAGATAAAAAATTATTGAAATAGTTAATACCCGATTTTATTGTGACTCAAAATTCATAATTTTTAATAATTATACCGATACGCTTTTAGTAATTGTATTGCAAGCTCACAAGATAAAACTAAAAGTCTTTCGGCATGACCTGTACCGAAAAAAATCGGGAAACTTATGCAATTTTTCAAAGAGGGTTAATACAACCATCATTTGAAACTTACGTAAGAAACAATTTAATGTATTTTTTTTAAAATATGAAACAAATAGTCAAAAAAATACCGGTTGAAACAATATATTTAACCGCAAAAAATATACCGAAAAAAGCTATTCCTGAATGGCCAGAAAACTATAAACTTACGAAACAAACAGATATTAATCCAGATAAATACTTAAAACTCTACAACGAAATTGGTACTAATTGGGGTTGGACTGCATACAATTTATTAAGTTCTGACGAACTCAAACTTAAACTAAATGCAAATACCACACATATCTATTATCTAATAAATAAAGAAAAAATTGCAGGTTATTTTGAATTAAAAGAACACAAGAGTTCAATTGAAATACTTTACATGGGCTTAGTCTCAAATTATATTGGGAAAGGGCTTGGTAACAAATTAATAAATCATGCTTTATTCGAAGCCTCAAAATTTCCTTTTTCACATATTATGCTCCACACTTGCGAGTTTGATCACAAAAGAGCCTTAGAAACATATTTAAACGCAGGATTTACAATTTACAAAAAGCAAATAGACTGGGAATTTTATCCTATCAAATTTATAACTAAACATACTACTATGACAATAAATGAACGATTAGAGGAATTAAGAGCGTTAATGATTAAAGAAAATATTGACGCTTATATAATTACTGGCACAGACCCACATTTAAGCGAATATTTACCAGAAAGATGGCAAATTAGAAAATGGATATCTGGGTTTTCTGGTAGTGCAGGACGAATTGTGATAACCCAAGAATTTGCCGGATTATGGACAGATTCTCGCTACTTTTTGCAGGCTGAGAATGAATTAAAAGATACAAAATTTGAACTTGTAAAACTTAAAATTCCGCATACACCTGAATATATTGAATGGCTTCAACAGCATGTTAAGCAATTTCAAACTATTGCTGTAGATGGTAAATTAATTGCATATAACGAAGGTACAGCACTGAATAATGCACTTTCACAAAAAAAAATCAACACAAATTTTCAATTAGATCTCATTTCTCGTATTTGGAAAGACAGGCCAGAGTTCCCTATGAATCAACCTTTTATTTTAGATGAGAAATTTGCTGGTGAATCTTCTGTAAACAAAATCAGTAGACTACATAAGCTGATGAAAGAAAAGGGATTAGACTACTTTTTGGTTTCGGCACTAGACGAAATTGCTTGGTTGTTTAACATACGAGCTAATGATGTAATTTTTAACCCTGTAGCTTATGCTTATGCCATTATTTCAGAAGAAGAGGTAATTTTGTACATAAAAAAAGAAAAATTAAATAAATCATTAACACAATATTTTGATTCTTTAAAAGTGAAAATTAAAGATTATGAGTCGATTGATGATTTTTTTGAATCAATATATTTTGGTGCGAACTTTGGTATTGACCCTGATAAAACAAATAAATTTTTTGGAGAAAAAATCCCTACTTATACTCAGTTAAAATTGGGTACTAGTCCGATATCAGAATTAAAAGCAACAAAAAACGAAATTGAAATTAATAATACTCGAAAAGCTATGGTAAAAGACGGCATAGCTCTCACAAAATTTTTCCGTTGGGTGGAAGAAATTGCTCCTAAAGAAAGTGAAACAGAGTATACTTTAGGTGTAAAATTAAATAAATTTAGATCTGAACAGCAAAATTTTGTAAGTGATAGCTTTAATCCAATAGTTGGTTTTAATGCTAATGGAGCTATTGTACATTATGGCGCACAGGAGAATACTGCTTTAAAAATTAAAGCCAATGGGATTTTATTAGTAGATTCGGGAGGACAATATTTTGAAGGAACTACCGACATAACCAGAACTATAGCACTGGGGCAATTTCCAGAAGAAGCAAAAACTGATTTTACTTTAGTTTTAAAAGGTCACATACAGCTTACTATGGCAAGTTTTCCAAAAGGAACTGCAGGTTATCAACTTGATTTATTGGCTCGTTTGCCAATGTGGAAAGCAGGAAAAAATTACGGACACGGAACAGGACATGGAGTTGGCTATTTTCTTAATGTACACGAAGGCCCACAGTCAATTAGACCACGCTCGGCAGAGCATGTTCCAATGACAGAAGGTATGATTACTTCAAATGAACCAGGATATTATCCTACAGGGAAATATGGTATCAGAGTAGAAAATCTTATTCTAACTAAAAAAGATAAAAGTACAGATGATGGAGAATTTTTACATTTTGAAACCCTTTCTTTATTTCCCATAGACAGAAGATTAATAAAAATTGAGATGCTAACGCCTGAGGAAAAAAACTGGTTAAATACATATCATACTGAGGTGTACGAAAAATTATCACCTTTTTTAAACCTTGATGAAAAAGAATGGATGAAAAAGCAAACTATGCATTTGTAATACCAATTGTGAACCAAAATTACCTGTAAACTTTATTAATAACGATTCTGCATTATACTGGTAGTTTTGATTTTAAGTTGGTATTATTGATGTAGTACACTGAAAAGTCTACGATTTTTCAGTGTACCTTGAATAAAAATAAAAAAGAATTAGAAAAATTGAACAAGAATTACGATATTCGCTAAAAATTTATATATCAATCTTATGATTGAAAAACTAAAAGCAGAATTTGCCAAATTATTTGATGCAAAAGCAGATAAGAATATTTTCTTTGCCCCAGGTAGCTTTAATTTAATTGGCGATCATATTGATTACAATGGTGGAAAAGTTTTTCCAACGACTATAAATCTTGGAACTTATGCAGCAGCAATAAAAAGAGATGATAATATAATTAGATTTCGTTCTTTAAACTATTCCACTAAAATTGACATTTCCTTAGAAAATATAAGTTTTAATAAAAAGCATAACTGGGCAAATTATCCAAAAGCAATTCTTGCCGAACTTATAAAATCTAACTACAGTGTTAATAACGGGTTTGATATTCTTTATTACAGTAATTTGCCTTCAGGAATAGGATTATCCTCCACGGCTTCTATAGAAATAGTTACAGCTTTTTTGCTGAACGATTTGTTTAATTTAAAAATGCCTAGACTTGAGCTAGTTAAATTATGTCAGAAAGCTGAAAATGAATATTTAAAACTCAATAATGGCATTTTGAATAAATTTGCTATAGGAATGGGCAAGAAAAATCAAGGAATTTATTTAGATACAAAAACACTCAAATACGAATATATTCCACTTAAATTACAAAATCACAAATTTATAATTGCAAATACAAACAAAACATATCCTACAACAAACACAGTTTATAATGAGCGTTACAGAGAATGTCAGCAAGCATTAGAAGTAATGCAAACAAAAATTAAAGTTGATAATCTTTGTGCTATCAGTCCAATAGATTTTGAAAATCACAAAGACCTAATTAAAGATGGAATACTTGCTAGAAGAGCATGGCATGTTATTTATGAAAATCAACGTACATTTTATGCAGTAGAATTCATGAAAACTTATGATTTAAAAGCTTTTGGACAATTGCTAAATCAATCTCAAATGTCGCTAAAGCGTGATTTTGAAATTACAGGTTTTGAACTTGACACGATTATTGAAACTGCATGGAATCAGAGAGGATTAATTGGATCCAAAATGATTGGAAAAGGAATGGGAGGATGCTCCATTAATTTAGTTAAGGCAAATTTTGTGGATGATTTTATCAAAAATGTGGGTAAAGTATATAAAGAAAAAACAAATTTAACTGCTAATTTCTATATTCTGGAGTCAAGTACTGGAGCAGAAAAAATTTCGTAACAATAAATAATAAAATTTTAAGTGAAAGCTTACACTTGACTTGACGCTAGTCGTCAATATTTTTTAAGATAAAATTTTTTATTTCCATATCGTTTAACACCTTAACATTTGTAATAAGTAAATTATCGTTT
>DAOVUO010000096.1 GCA_030632545.1 Bacteroidales bacterium | reverse complement strand
TTCACCTGATGTGAAATTTTACTTTGGATTTAATTTTGGAATAGCTCAATAAAGGACTTTGCTCTCTTATAAATTTTTTACATTACAAACAAGCATCACTAACTAACAATCAATAAATTACTAACAAGTTTTACACTAAATTTAAATTATCCTTATTTAAACTGAAATTAAATAAGCAAAAACTACTCTAAAACTACCATACAAATTAGTTGAAAAATAATTAGCTGTTTAAATTTGTGAGCTTAAAATTATAATTAAGGCGTGAAAAATAGAATAGAACATGATGGTATAGTAAAAAGAATCGAAAGTAACGAGCTTATTGTTAGTATACTTAACAAAGCAGCTTGTTTGTCTTGTCAGGTAAAAGGGGCTTGTTCTATGTCGGAAATTGAAGAGAAAGAAATAGAAATAAAAAAAGATCCAAGGATTAATTACGAAATAGGTGAAAAAGTAAAAGTATATTATGGTCAGGAATTAGGTTTTTTTGCCTTATTTCTTGGTTATTTAATGCCTTTTATTTTGCTTATTTCCATTTTAATAATTGGAAATTCTTTAGGATATTCAGAAGGAGCTTACGGACTTGCATCTGTAGGTAGTTTGCTACCTTATTATTTAATTTTGTACTTATTTAAAAACCGTATAAAAAATACATTTAGATTTTCTATTCAAAAAGTAGGAAATTTAAGTTTTAATACAGATTTTAAAATTATCAATAACTAATTATGAGCGATATTGTATTGTATACCATTTTAACGGTAACAGCTGTGGGAGTTACCGCAGCAACGATTTTGTATTTCGCTGCACAGAAGTTCAAAGTTTACGAAGACCCCAGAATTGACCAAGTAGAAGAAGCTCTACCTGCCGCTAATTGCGGTGGTTGTGGATACCCTGGGTGTAGAAACTTTGCCGAGGTTTGTGTTAATACCGATGATTTAGACAGTTTATTCTGTCCTGTTGGTGGCAACGAAACAATGGCTTCTGTAGCAAGTATTTTGGGTAAAGCAGTTACCGAGCAAGCACCAAAAGTTGCGGTTATTAGGTGTAATGGCCAGCCTCAATTTAGAGCAAGAACAACAGAGTACAATGGTGCAATAAATTGTACTATTGAACACATGAATGGCGCAGGTGATACTGCTTGTCAGTATGGTTGTTTGGGCGGTGGCGAATGTGTTGATGCATGTAATTTTGATGCTATACACATGAATGCAGAAACACTATTACCAGAAGTAATAGATGATTTATGTACAGCTTGTGGTGCCTGTGTTGAAGCTTGTCCGAGAGATATTATCGAGCTAAGAACAAAAGCGAAAAAAGACCGTAAAATTTTCGTTTCTTGCGTAAGTCAGGACAAAGGAATCACAACCAAAAAAGCCTGTGATGTTGGATGTATAAGCTGTTCTAAGTGCTTTAAAGTATGTCCTTATGATGCTATTACAATGGGGAATAACATAGCCTTTATAGATGCGGACAAATGCCGCTTATGTCGTAAATGTGTTGTTGTTTGTCCTACATCTTCTATACTCGAAATAGGTTTTCCGCCTAGGCGAGTTAAAGAAGAAAAAGTAGTAGCTAAAGAAAAGCCTGATAATGTTGACAATAAAGAAAAAAATGCTTAATCAGTAAAAATATTGATAAGATGTTAAAGACGTTTCCAAAAGGTGGAGTACATCCACCCGAAAATAAAATAAGTGCCGATAAAGCTATAGTTGAGCTTCCTTTGCCAAAAAAAGTTTTTATTCCAATATCTCAACATATTGGGGCACCTGCAAAAATCATTGTAAAAAGAGGTGATATTGTAAAAGTTGGGCAAATAATTGCTTCAGCAGGTGGGTATGTTTCGGCAAATATACATTCTTCCGTTTCGGGAAAAGTAGCAAAACTCGATAAAATTTTTGATACATCTGGTTATCGTAAAGATGTTGTTGTTATTGACGTGAATGGTGATGAATGGCTTGAATCTATAGACAAAACTACAACATTGATTAAAGATATCAGTGTTGATAGTGAGGAAATTTTAAAGAAAATTACTGAATGTGGAATTGTTGGCCTTGGTGGTGCAACTTTTCCAACGCATGTAAAACTAAAAGTTCCGCCAAAAAAAATAGCCACAACTTTAATTATTAATGGCGTTGAATGTGAACCTTATTTGACCTCTGACCATCGTTTAATGATGGAAAAAAGTGAGGAGTTAATGGTTGGTACTCAAATTTTAATGAAAGCTCTAGCTGTTGATATTGCTTATATAGGCATAGAAAATAACAAACTTGATGCTATTCAAAAATTGAGCGAATTAGCCACTCAGTACAAAGGAATTGAAGTTGTACCATTGAAAGTAAAATACCCTCAAGGTGGTGAAAAACAATTAATAAAAGCAATTATTAATCGCGAAGTTCCTTCTGGTGGTTTACCAATTGATGTTGGTGCTGTTGTACACAATGTTGGAACTACGGTGGCGGTTTACGAAGCAGTTCAAAAAAACAAACCACTTTTTGAAAGAATAGTTACCGTAACAGGAAAATCTGTAAAAGAACCACAAAATCTTCTAGTAAGAATTGGCATTCCTGTAATTCAATTAATTGAGGCTGCTGGAGGATTACCAGAAGATACTGGAAAAGTAATCAGTGGTGGGCCAATGATGGGTAAAGCGCTAAATAGCCTAGATGTTCCAATGGCAAAAGGAACATCAGGAATACTTATAATGCCTGAAGATGAATCAAAAAGAAAGGACGACAAACCTTGTATTAGATGTACAAAATGTGTTAGTGTATGTCCAATGGGACTTGAACCATTCTTATTAATGACATTAGGCGAAAATCAACTTTGGGAAAGAAACGAAGACGAACGCATTATGGATTGTATCGAATGTGGTTCTTGTGTTT
Organism: Bacteroidales bacterium; assembly: GCA_030632545.1. Lineage (GTDB taxonomy): Bacteria > Bacteroidota > Bacteroidia > Bacteroidales > DYOH01 > DYOH01. Next base: position 5,173 of record DAOVUO010000096.1, on the reverse strand, counting down.
TTGTTTGTCCTTCCGATAGAGCTTTACTTGACTATATAAGATTAGGCAAAAACAAAGTTGGCCAATTGATTCGTGAACGAAAAGTAAATTAATTATTAACTTATTTTATAATAACAAAAATGAGTAAACTTTTAACAGTTGCACTTTCACCCCACGAAAAGAATAAAGATTCCGTAAGTAGATTAATGTATGATGTTGTTATTGCGTTAATTCCTGCTTTTGGTGTTTCTTTATTTTTTTATGGAATAGGTGCACTTATTATTACGCTAACCGCTGTACTATCAGCAGTTATTTTCGAATACCTTATTACTCGCTATATGCTTAAAAAGCCAGCCACAATTATGGATGGTTCGGCAGCCTTAACAGGCTTGTTAATAGCGTTTAATGTTCCGTCAAACTTAAATCCTGGTTTTGTGATTTTGGGCTCATTTGTAGCCATTGCAATAGCCAAAATGTCGTTTGGTGGTTTAGGTAATAATATTTTTAACCCCGCACTTGTAGCACGTGTATTTCTTTTAATTTCGTTTCCTGTACAAATGACCTCTTGGCCAGTACCAATTGAAAGCAGAATGAAATATCTTGATGCAATTACAGGTCCAACCGCTTTAGGACAGCTAAAAGAAGGCATAATGGGCGGAAATACAGTTTCTGGAGTGATGGAAAAACTACCTTCGCAAATGGAAATGTTTCTTGGTCAAATGAGCGGCTCTATGGGCGAAGTGAGTGGTGCAGCTCTACTTATCGGATTATTGTATATGTTGATTCGAAGAGTAATTACATGGCATATACCAATCACAACATTGGCAACAGTATTTGTTATACAAGGAATTTTATGGTTAGTTAGCCCCGAAAGATTTGCAGATCCTGTTTTTCACTTAATAACTGGTGGTTTAATGCTAGGAGCAATTTTTATGGCTACCGATTATGTTACTTCGCCAATGAACAAAATGGGCATGATTTATTTTGCCATAGGAATTGGTGTAATAACAGTGGTAATTCGTAATTTTGGTGCTTATCCCGAAGGAATTTCATTTGCAATTCTTATAATGAATTCGGTTGTACCTATTTTCAACAGATATATTAAACCTAAAAGATTTGGAGAGCTAATTAAAGATGGCAAGTAAAAAAGAATCTACATTCATCAATATGGTGCTTACTTTGTTTATTGTAACAGCAGTAGCAGCAACTACTCTAGGTTATATATACGAACTAACTAAAGGCCCTATTGAAGCAGCAAAAAGAAAGAAAACATTAAAAGCAATTGCTAATGTTACGCCTGCTTTTGATAATATTCCAAGCGACGAAATATACATGTTAGCCATCGAAAATGATGATTCACTTGTTTGTTATCCTTCTCGAAAAGATGGCAAACTTGTTGGCACAGCAATTTCTACTTATACAGACGCAGGTTTTACTGAGCGTTTCTACATTATGGTTGGTTTTGCACCCGATGGAACAATTATTAATACGGCTATTCTTTCGCACAAAGAAACTCCAGGTTTAGGTGATAAAATGGAAAAGAAAAAAGGTAATTGGAGTAATCAGGTAAATGGGAAAAATCCTGCTAAATATAAATTAAAAGTCAAAAAAGACGGTGGTGATGTTGATGGTATTACAGCAGCAACTTTCACTTCTCGTGGTTTTGTAGATGCTATAGACTTAGCCTATAAAGCATATATGAAAGGAGGAAAACATGAGTAAACTTAAGATTTTCACAAAAGGTTTTCTAAAAGAAAATCCAGTATTTGTTCTTCTGCTAGGAATGTGTCCAGTTTTGGGTGTTACCACATCGGCAGAAAACGGTTTGGGAATGGGATTAGCCACTACTTTTGTTCTGTTAATGTCGAATATTGTAGTTTCGCTAATTAAAAGCTTTATTCCTGATAAAGTGCGAATTCCTTCGTATATTGTAATTATTGCATCGTTTGTAACAATTGTAGAACTAACAATGCAAGCATTTTTACCAGAATTATTTGATTCATTAGGAATTTTTATACCTCTAATAGTTGTAAACTGTGTTATTTTAGGTCGTGCAGAAGCATTTGCCTCTAAAAATTCGGTATTAGACTCTATTCTTGATGGTTTAGGCATGGGATTAGGTTTTGCACTAGCACTTACTATTTTAGGTGCATTACGCGAAATTTTGGGTTCAGGCGCAATTTTCGGAATTAATGTTTATAGTGGCGATGGTGCTTTAGTATTTGTACTTGCACCAGGTGCATTTATCGTTTTAGGCTATTTAATAGCTTTATCTAATAAATTGAATAAAAAACTTTATAATAAATAAGCCATGGAATATTTCTTAATAATTATTGCGGCTATATTTGTCAACAACATTGTATTAGCAAAATTCCTTGGTGTTTGTCCATTTTTGGGTGTATCAAGTAAAATTTCTACCGCTGTTGGAATGACAGGTGCTGTTGCATTTGTTATGGTATTAGCTACCATTGTAACCTATTTATTACAAAAGTACGTTCTCGAAACATTGGGCATTACTTATATGCAAACAATTACCTTTATTTTGGTAATCGCATCATTAGTACAATTAGTTGAAATTATGCTAAAAAAAGTAAGCCCATCATTGTATCAAGCCTTAGGTATTTTTTTACCATTAATCACAACAAACTGTGCTGTGCTTGGTGTGGCTATTATGGCTGCAATGAATAAGGATTTTGGTTTAATGGAAAGTACTGTTTTTGCATTTGCAAATGCGGTTGGTTTTGGTATTGCCATTATATTATTTTCAGGAATGCGTGAGCACTTAGATTTAGTAAAAGTTCCCGAAGGAATGAAAGGTGTACCAATTTCTCTTGTAGTTGCAGGACTTTTAGCTCTTGCATTTATGGGATTTGCAGGAATTGCTTAATGAATAATAATTTACTATTGTATATTTAATATTTGGAATAGCCTAATCAACACTTCTTCGAAGTTAGGGACAGGCTGGTAAACTTTGTCGAAGTTGCAGTTAATAAAAGTATAAGAGGCTTGTAGTCAGTATGCTATATTGAAATAATAAACTTTGACAAAGTTTTTGTTATTACAAAATTTGCACTAGCAATTTACCATTGTCAATTTGCTATTATCAATTAATAATTAACAATTTACCATTAACAATTTGCTATTTACCATTAAATAAACTATTGAATAACATATCTACGATAGATACACATATCTAAAAATATGTTTTTTTTTTAATCGAAATCATTTACTTTTGGACAAAGAAAATTAATAAACAACAATATAATGAGCGTTTTAATTAATAAAGATTCAAAGATTATAGTTCAGGGTTTTACTGGTGGTGAAGGAACTTTTCATGCACAGCAAATGCTTGAGTACGGAACAAAAGTAGTTGGTGGTGTAACTCCAAGCAAAGGTGGTACAACTCATCTAAATCTACCTGTTTTTAACACAGTAAAAGATGCTGTTGATAGTACTAATGCTGACGTAAGCGTAATTTTTGTTCCACCAGCCTTTGCTGCTGATGCAATTATGGAAGCTGCTGATGCTGGAATTAAAGTAATTGTAACAATTACAGAAGGAATTCCTACATCAGATATGGTAAAAGTAAAAGAATACCTTACAGATAAAGACAGCAGAGTTATTGGCCCTAATTGCCCAGGAATTATTACTGCCGATGAAGCAAAAGTTGGTATTATGCCAGGCTTTATCTTTAAAAAAGGTAATGTTGGTGTAGTTTCTCGTTCAGGCACATTAACTTACGAAGCAGTTGACCAATTAACAAAAGTTGGCTTAGGCCAAACTACTGCTATTGGTATTGGTGGCGATCCTATTATTGGAACAACAACAAAAGAAGCTGTTCAATTATTAATGGAAGACCCTGAAACTGAAGGTATAGTTATGATTGGCGAAATTGGTGGAAATATGGAAGCCGAAGCCGCTGAATGGATTAAAGCCCACGGAACTAAGCCTGTAGTTGGTTTTATTGCAGGAAAAACTGCCCCAAAAGGTAAGAGAATGGGACATGCTGGTGCTATTATTGGTGGTAAAGCTGATACCGCAGAAGCAAAAATGGAAATTATGAGAGAATGTGGCATACACGTTGTAGATTCACCAGCAGAGATTGGTGTTATGATGTTAAAAGCCTTAAAAAAATAATCGCTAAATATTTAAAAAAAACCGGAATTAATTTCCGGTTTTTTTATATCCCTTTTTTACCTAAAATACTTACGACAGAATTTTTATAGCTTCTTCCAATAGGAATTTCCTTCTCAGAAATAATAAGACTATAGGATGTATACGAACTAATCTTAGATAAATTCACAATAAATGAGCGATGAACTCTCAAAAAATCTGTTTCAGGTAGTTTTTCTTCTAAATTACTTATTGTCATTTTAGTAACCACCGAAAAATTATCAGTATGAATTTTCACATAATCTTTTATGCTTTCCACATATAAAATTTTTGAAAACTCAATTTTCACCATTCTTTTATTTTCCTTTACATAAAAATAATTTGGTATATCAGTTTCAGATTTATTTGAAAGCTCTTGTCTATTATTGCTTTTATTTCTATAAAATCTATTTATAGCCGACATAAAACGCTCAAATGCAATAGGTTTTATTAAATAATCTAATACATCTAACTCAAAGCTTTCAACTGCATAATTTCTATACGCCGTTGTAATTATTACTTCTGGATGATTTTGAAGAGATTTTAAAAAATCAATTCCAGTAATTTTTGGCATCTGAATATCTAAAAACAACAAATCTATGCGTTTATTTTTTAAAAGCTGAAAAGCATCAACAGCATTATGAACAATGCCAACAATCTGAAAATCATCAAATTTAACTAAATATGATTCAATAATTTCACAGGCTAATGGTTCATCATCTACAATTAAACATTTATATTTTTTATCATTCATATCAATATAATTAGTTAAATTTTGCTAAGGGATTGTTCCGAAATAACTTGACGCTTTCAACTTGTTCTTTTGCCTTTTAACTTCCTTGAATATCCTTTAAATAGCCAAGCTTGTGCTTAATAAATACGTAAAAGGCTTATAATCTGTAAATTTATATATAACTAAAATCAGTATAGCTTTATTTGTCAGTCAATTATATGCATTTAACGAAGTTTTTGTCATATTCAATGGTTTCCAGATGTTCGGGACAGGCAGTTAAGTGCCTGTAAAGCTCTGAGTGATAATTAT
>DAOVUO010000133.1 GCA_030632545.1 Bacteroidales bacterium | reverse complement strand
ACAATGACTTGATTGATATTTTTACCAATTCGTTTGACTCATGTTTTAACCACACTACAATATCTGATCCTGTAAGAGTTGAATTCTGAGCAAAACGGTAATCAGATCCGCGCTGCATTTTTTTACCATTCACTAATATCTGTTGACCAAGCCCTGATTCTAATATTTGGCTTAGTAGTATTCCTTGGTATTCCAGCATTATTTATTCTAATGGGCTCTATCCGAATACTATTCCGACTACCATTCAAAAACCGAAAAATAATTATAGCCACAGGATTAGTTGCTTGGATAATTGGCCTATTTATGATTGCGAGTATAGGACTAAGTCAGAGAAAAGCATTTGCTTTCGAGGCCGAAGAGTCAAAAGAGTATATATTAAAAGCTTTTGAGTCGGATACTTTATATGTAGAATCAAATGAGCTAGATATAGAAACACTTCATTTAATTGATGGCGAATTTCAGCTTGATGATGCTACTTGGCGAATTGATAATGATAAAACTGAGCTTGTTGGACATACCAGAGTGTACTTTAAAATAGCCGAAAACAATCAGTTTAAGGTAAAAACAGAGTACGAAGCCGCTGGCGAAAGTAATAAAACAGCAAGGGCTGCTGCCAAAAATATTATTTACGAATGGCAACAAAAGGACTCGGTATTAAGTCTTACAGATTTTTTTCAACTAATCGACAAAAGCAAAAAATGGAAAAACCAAAAAGCTCGAATTTATATATATGTTCCCGAAGGGAAACATGTAAAACTATCAAAATCAATGAATAACATGAGCACTTATGGTATTTCCAGATACTATAGACACCGCAAAAATAATGCGTGGCGTAATAGTAACGAAAATACAATATGGCTTGCTCAAAACGATGAGTTTGTAGTACTAGGCGAAGAACAGATAGAGGAATCTATTAGCGAAATTGAAACAATTATTGCAGAAGAAGATAAACTAATAGATAGCATTAGTACTGTTGCTGATAGTATGGCAACTGTTGTTGATAGTTTAGCCACTGCGGAAGATATGATGCTCCAAGAAATGAAAAAGGAAATACAAAAATAGTATTACTTCATTCATACAAAGGCAACGCCATAAGCTACTGACAAAGCTGTTTCAGAGCTTGTTTTAACTTCGTAAAAAAGTAGAAGTTAGGATTACAATCAAGCAATAAAACTAAGGAAAGGCACATAATACTTTTCTTAGTTTTATTACAAAAACCTAGACATTCAAAAATTCTTGTTGTTAAACACCTAAAAAATGACTGAAATCAGAAAGAAAGCTATCGAATGAATATGAATTATTCGAATGAAAGCTTTAAGTTTGTCATAAAATATTTCAAACGTTTTCTGAATTAAAACAACACAGAGTTATGGATGTAAATAAATTAATGAACGACCTGGAACGTAAGCACCCAGGTGAAGCAGAATATCTTCAAGCAGTTCACGAAGTTTTAGAGTCTATTGAAGATGTTTATAATCAAAATCCTCAGTACGATGCTGCTGGTATTATTGAACGCCTTATTGAACCTGACCGTATTCTTACGTTTAAGGTAACTTGGATGAGTGACAATGGTGAAGTGAATGTAAACCTTGGTTACAGAATTCAATTCAATGGCGCAATTGGCCCATATAAAGGTGGACTACGTTTTCACCCAAGTGTAAACCTTAGTATACTTAAATTCTTAGGTTTCGAGCAGATATTTAAAAACGCACTTACTACGCTTCCTATGGGTGGTGGTAAAGGTGGTTCAGATTTCAATCCTAAAGGAAAATCGGATACCGAAATTATGCGTTTTGCTCAGGCATTTATGCTAGAACTATGGAAAATAATTGGTCCACAAACAGATGTCCCTGCTGGTGATATAGGTGTTGGTGGTAAAGAAATTGGCTTCCTTTATGGTATGTACAAAAAACTTCAGCGCGAGCACACAGGTGTACTTACAGGAAAATCGCTTAACTGGGGTGGTAGTTTAATTCGTCCCGAAGCAACAGGTTTTGGTAATGTATATTTTGCTAAAGAAATGCTGGCTACCAAAGGCGAAACTTTTAAAGATAAAATGGTAGCTATTTCTGGTTTTGGTAATGTATCTTGGGGTTCGGCCTCAAAAGTTATGGAACTAGGTGGCAAAGTAATGACACTTTCGGGTCCCGATGGTTACGTTCATTTCGAAAATGGTATGAACGAAGAGCACATTGAGTACATGCTTGAGCTAAGAGCTACAAACAACGATATAATATCTCCATTTGCAGATGAGTTCGAAAAAGTTAAATTCTATGCAAGCAAACGTCCTTGGGAAATTAAAGTTGATGTTGCATTACCATGTGCTACTCAAAACGAACTTAATGGCGACGATGCAAAAACATTAATTGATAATGGTGTTATTTGTGTATCCGAAGGAGCAAATATGCCATCTACGCCAGAAGCAATTGAAGCATTCCAAAACGCAAAAATATTATTCGCACCAGGTAAAGCTTCTAATGCTGGTGGTGTTGCTACATCTGGATTAGAAATGTCGCAAAACGCACTTAAAATTAGTTGGTCATCAGAGGAAGTTGACGAAAAACTACACGGAATTATGCGCAATATTCATCAGGCATGTGTTACACACGGTACTGACGAAAGCGGATATGTAGATTATGTGAAAGGTGCAAATATTGCTGGTTTCCTTAAGGTTGCCGACTCAATGTTAGATCAAGGTGTTATTTAATACCAATAATTTATTCATTCTTAAGCCTTCCATATTGGGAGGCTTTTTTTATGTCTAATTTAAAGTGATTAGTAGAAAGTAACTTGTTAAGTCAACAATAACAACTTGACTTTTGCTATAAAAGTTTGTAACTTTAGCCAAAAGCGAAACCATTTGCCAAAGGCGTTGATATTTGGGATTATAGGAATGGCGATGAATACTTTACTGAAAATAAAATGTTTAGTTTTTCAAATAATGTTTATTGTTACCTAGATATGTTCGACACAGTAAATTATATTTGGCTTACTTAATTAGTGCATTTCCCGATATACGGGACAAACTGTGGCTAATACTTAATAGCCAACCCAAACAACGGGAAACTTTTGAAATAGATAACGGACTAAAAAATAAAAAAATATGGAAAATATAATAACCTGGGATGTAAAATATTCGGTTGGTATAGAAAGAATTGATTTGGAACATAAAATATTTTTAGATTTAATAAAAAATTTTCAAAAAGAAATATTTGAAAATGTAAGTGATGAAAGATTATTTCGACTTATTTTGGAAATTGAGAAATATGCAGAATTTCATTTTATTAGTGAAGAAAATTTTATGAAACTGATTAATTACCCCAAATTGGAACAACACATAAATTTGCACTTCGACCTATTAGAAAAATTAAATGTAGCAAAACACAGCAATGTAAATAAAAACGATTTTTTAAATTTCACCGTTGCCTGGTTTGTGAATCACACAATTCAAGAAGATAAACAGATTTACAATTATTGCAAAGAAAATAACATCGAAATTAATTTTAAACTTGACATAGTCAATGAATAACATTCTGATTATTGACGACTTAGAAGAGAATCTAAAAGTTGTAGAAGGAATTTTAGAAGAAAGTGGATATAATACTCAAATTGCGACAAGTGGCAAAGAGGGTATTAAATATTGCCAAAATATAGATTTTGATTTGTTTTTAATTGATGTTAGAATGCCCGAACTTAATGGTTTTGAAACATATCAGTTAATAAAGCAAAATTCAAAAAATATTAATATTCCAGCACTATTTTTTGTTGCAAAAACTGATTATGAAAATATACCAAAAGTATTTGAACAAGGTGGCGTTGACATTATTTCAAAACCATTTCAAAAAAATGAATTATTGGCAAGAGTAAATTCACATTTAGAAATACATAAGCAAAGAGCACAGCTTATGGAATTAAATGTTACAAAAGACAAATTTTTCTCAATAATTGCACACGATTTAAAAAATCCCTTCAATGTAATATTAGCTTATTCTAAAGAACTTTTGAAAAATCATAAAAAATATGACAACGAAAAGCGAGAACAGCTAATTAAATCAGTAAATAATAATGCTAATAATGCCTATAAATTATTAGAAAATCTATTAACTTGGTCTCAATCACAAAATGGTGTAATTAAGTATTTGCCAAATAAAATACATTTAAAAATACTAATATTTGAAATCATGTTCAACCTTAAAGAGCAGGCAGATAAAAAAAACATTCAAGTTTTAGATGATATTTCGGAAAATGAATTAATTTATGCAGACGGAAATATGACTGCAATCGTTTTAAGAAATTTGATTTCAAATGCAATAAAATTTACAGCTAATGGTGGAAATATTGTAATATCATCAGAATTTCAAGAAAATAGTAATTTTCTTGAAATTTCTGTAAAAGATTCTGGTGTAGGTATCTCAAAAAATAAAATTAATGATTTATTTAGTATAGACAAAAACACATCAACAAAAGGAACAGAAAATGAAAAAGGAACTGGCTTAAGATTGCTCTTATGTAAAGAATTTGCAGAAAGAAATGGCGGGAAAATTTGGGTAGAAAGTGAAGTAGGAAAAGGAAGCAATTTTAAATTTACAGTGCCGATAAAAAACATTAGCAATTCAAAAAAATAAGGCAAATTAAAAATGGAACAGGTGTAAAAACAATTGGTATTTCGGCTCATGTATTTAAGAATGAAATTCAAAATATTATGTCAGTCGGAATGGACAGTTTCCTAAAGAAACCATATCAATTACATGAAATATATGAATGTTTGAACAAAAAACTCGGAATTAAATTTACTTTCAGTAAAACAGAAAAAAACATAACACAAAAGCAACTTACAAGCAAAATGCTTGAAAAAATAGACATCAAAAAAATGAAAAAAAACAATTCAAAGCCTTAGTAATGAGAATATTGGACTTGCAATTAATCAAATACAAGAAATTGATAGCAAAGTGGCACAAGCTATTTTATTATATACTAAAAATTTAAAATATACAGAGATATACCGTTTGTTAGGCTCGCGATTAAAACATAAAAACAATGTCCAAAAAAGATAATATATTAGTAATTGACGATACGCGCGAAAACCTTACTTTTCTGTGCAAATTATTACAAGAAGAAGCTTATAACACTTTTCCAGCAGAAAGCGGTGAGCAAGCAATGTCTTACCTCGAAAATAATATTCCAGATATAATTCTTTTGGATATAAAAATGCCTGAAATGGATGGTTTTGAAGTCTGCAAGCAAATTAAAAACAACAAAAAACTTACCGAAATACCTATTATTTTCATTACGGCAGGATCCGAAATTAATGATAAATTAGAAGGTTTCAGACTCGGAGCAGCTGATTTCATTACTAAACCTTTCCATAAAGGTGAGTTACTGGCACGGTTAAAAACTCATATTGCTTTGCAACACAAGAAAATTGAATTAAAAAGAGAAAAGGATTTAGCTCAAAAATATTTAGATGTTGCAGGAGTTATGTTTATTGTTTTAAATAGAAAAGGTGAAATTACAACCATAAATAAAAAGGGTTGTGAAATACTGGGATATTCTTATAATGAGATTATTAATAAAAATTGGTTTAACATATGCCTACCTAATAATATACGGGAAAAAATATGGACTGTTTTCCAAGAACTGATGGAGGGTAATATTAAAATAGTTGAGTATTATGAGAACGACGTATTAACTAAAAATAATGAAATAAAAATTATCGCATTTCATAATACAATAATCAGAGATGATAATTCAAAAATAATTAGTGTTCTATTTTCTGGCGAAGACATTACAATAAGAAAACAAGAAGAACAAGAATTAATAATTGCCAAAGAAAAAATCGAAGAAAAAGAAATAAAATTAAAAGAACAAGCAAGACTGTTAGACTTAATTTTTACACATTCGTTGGACAGTATTGTATTACTTGACAAGGACTACAATTTTATACAAGTAAGTGAAACTTATGCACGATCTTGTCAAAAAGACATTTCTTATTTTCCAGGTAAAAATCATTTTGATTTGTATCCTTCTGACTTTAAAGACGAACTGGACGAATACAAACAAAATAAACAAACATATTATAGACATGCACGACCTTTTATTTTTCCCGACCACCCTGAGTGGGGAACAACTTATTGGAATTTAGGTTTAGTTCCTATTTTAGACAAAAATGATGAAATTGAATTATTTATTTTTACTCTAAAAAACATTACTGAAAAACATAAAACCGAACAAGAACTGATAGTTGCCAAAGCAAAAGCCGAAGAAAGCGACCAACTTAAAACTGAATTTATAAATAATATGTCGCATGAAATTAGGACTCCGATGAACGGAATTCTCGGATTTTCAAATTTTCTCAACAAACCAAATTTAACTGATAAGAAACGGAAATATTATATAAGTATAATCCAAAACAACGGAAAACAATTAATGCGAATTATTGATGATATTCTCGAAATATCTAAACTAGGGACTAAACAAGTGAAAACAATTGAAACCAACATAATTTTAAATGATGTATTTTTAGAATTATTTTCAATTTTTAACGTAAAGGCAAAAGAGCAAAAAATACCATTGTATTTAAAAAAAGGACTTCCCGACAATGACAGTGAGATATTTACAGATAAATCAAAACTTAATATAATTTTGAGCAACTTGCTTGAAAACGCCCTGAAATTTACGAATACAGGATTTATCGAATTTGGTTATATACTTAATACGGAAATTGAGACTGTGCTTAATGAGCAGAGTAGAAGTATAGAAATTTATGTAAAAGATACTGGAATTGGAATAGAACCTGAAAGTCAAGAAATAATATT
>DAOVUO010000164.1 GCA_030632545.1 Bacteroidales bacterium | reverse complement strand
GTATACCCAATTTATTCGGGAAACAATTACTAACGATTAGCATATTACAAAATTTATTTAATTTACATGATAACGGTTAGGTAAAAGTTCTAACAGCAAAATGATTATCGGTTTTTTCATATATAAATTATTTTGTTTGTCATATTTAATAAAAAGAGTCCAGACTTTTTACTTCTCTATCTGATATTAATCAATTTTGCCTTTATACTCGCTATGAAATTTTGGAATAAAAACGAAGTGTATTATTCCAATAGATTTCCGATATTCTGGGCAGGCTGTTAAATCCCGACAAGACTTTCGTTATTAGAATGTTACTAGAAACGCATAGAACTATTGTTATTACAATTACTAAAAGTGTATCTGTAAAAATATTCAAAAAGAATTATTGCAAATTTTATTTACATAGAAAGCAGCCAAGACAAGTGGCTCATTATTGGAACAATGCATGGCAAGTAAAGAAACTCTAACAAGTTTGCAAATACTCATTTTCCCTCGCACGCAGCAGTTTTGTCAGTTTATTGCGATTCTATACGAATCACAAACGTGGAATACCGTTGAAACCTATGTGTATACTATGTGTTAGCGCCAGTACTTCATTATTTTTTAAGTTTTTTTAGTCGTGTTTGGTATAATTGAAAATAGTTTCTTTTTGTTTTCTCATCCAAAAATGATGAAAAAGTTAATTTCTCAACTGATTCAGAGTGATTCAGCATAGTTATTAGTATATCATTATAAACTATTTCGCTAATTCCTGCCTTTTCAGAAAGAATTTTTATTTGCTGAATAATTTTCCCTTGAGCCAATTTTTTTGGTAAAAGTCCTTCATCTAATGCGAAATCTTTATCCTCAATATGTATTCTACTATTTAATAGGTCATACGCTGGGCTTAACATAAAATCTCCCATTGAAGTTTCAATTAATGAAAAATTTTTAAAATGTGCATCGCCATTTGAAAATAAATAGTTAAATATAATTATTTTCAATAGTTTAGGGGCTTCAATAAGATAGGCAGGCACAAATTTTTTCAATAATTGGAATAGTTCCAAATAGTTGCCAATATATTTATAATGTTCTCCATGTGTTTGCGGTGCTCTTCCAGCAAGTGATGCAAAATCTTCTTGTGCTAACTTAGAACCATCTTCTTTTAAATCAAATCTTTTTGTAATGTATGCAGGAGCACCATTTTTAAAAAATATTAGAGTATTTTCTGCTGTCTTAATTCTATAAACTTGCTTAGCAATTTGCATTGTCAAATGTTCGTTAGCAGGCATTTGTTCTTGATTTTCACCTTCACTAGGAATAGGTTTTAGAATATATTCTCCCTGTTCACCATCTTTGATAAGTCGTAGTTTATTTTTTTCGAGCATTACGGAAAATTTTTTTTGAACCCCAGAAATAGACATTCTCTTACGATTATCATCAAATAATTCATCTGTTTCTGGATTTGATGCTGGAGAATCATATAGTAAAACATGATGTACTTTTTTACCCTTAAAGACTTTTGATAAGCATGCTCTACTGTATGTAGAATAACCTTCGGCTAATGTGCCTGGACAATATTTGATTTCATTCAATTCCATAATTATTCAATTTTAACAACTCTTATTGCACCAATATTATCATTTTTTGCCGTTGTCACTAACAAGCCAAAATAATCCTTTAAATCTATTCGATTAAGTTTACAAACAACTTGTTTGTTTGAACCTTCTGGTAACATGTTATAAAAAAAAGGGAATAAGTTTTTAGAATGATATTCTTGTAGTTGTTTTGTTAAAGTGAGGCTAATATTGGGTTTCGAAGCATCGTTCATCCAATAATCATTATATCTAAAGGTAAATGAACCATCATCGTGCTGAATTAGTATGCCAGCTTCCTTATTTTTATATAATATTTTAGCTTGTCTCATCTACTACCTGTTTTTTGACCCTTAAACAAATCTCTAAACCTAAAGCATCAGATAATTTCTGAATAGTTTGTAAAGTGGGATTACCCTTAGCACTTTCAAACTGCTTTAGTGTTCTTAAGCCTACGCCAGACAATTTAGCCAAGTCCTTTTGAGTAACTTGTAGGTTTTCTCTACGTTCCTTTATTGTATTAATTAGATTTTGAAAGTGCATTATAAAGCTCTTTTGTCTGCAAAAATATAAAAATAAAATATAAAATCACAATAAAGTACACTTAAATGCACTTATTCCTGTCTTTTTTTATATAGACCTAATTATTAATTAAATATCACCAATTGTATAGTTTTCTCCAAAGTTTGGTGCCGATTTCATTGATTTTGTCGTATTATTTAAACAGTCTAACATGTATAAAATAATTTTTTCTGCTTATGTTATTGCAGTTATTTATATTTCATTATTTGTTATTCCATAAATTATGTGGTCTTGATATTCATTACCTTTTTTTGTATGACATTTTAATTTTCCTTCTTTTTCCATTCCGCTTTTTAGCATAACTTTTCCAGAAGCTTGATTATTCAAAAAGTGAGTTGCATAAATCCTTTTCAAATTCATTTCACTAAATCCGAATTTAATAATTGCTTTTGATGCTTCAGTAGCATAACCTTTATTCCAATATGGCTTCCCAATCCAATAAGCTAATTCTGCTTTATTAAATCTTTTCTGGATTCCTAAATCAATTCCTCCAATAATAGTATTATTCTCTTTAAGTCTTATGGCAAAAATGAGTTGTTCCATTTTTTGAAGCCCTATCTTAGATAAATTAATCCAAAATTCGGCATCGGATTCACTATAAGGATATGGTATATTGACAGTCAATTCAGAAAATATTTTTTCATTCAATAAGTTTTTGATATTTTTTATATCACTTTCTACTGGTTGATTTAATATTAATCTATCAGTTTTAATTTCAGTATATTTAATACTCATAGTTGTGCTTTAAAATTACAGGTAGTGCGAGTACAATACTTGTACCCAGAGCGTTAATTTGTAATGTTTTATCCAAAAAGTAGTATAAAAATAAACTTATTTTATTGCTATAAATAACGGTGGTTCGTGGACTGAAATTTCTAATTCCCATGTCACGTTTGAACCTCTCAATTAAAAAAGCTTTGTTTTTCATGATGATAAATTTATCATCAAGTTACGAAATACTTTAGGGTTAGAAGGTATTTTTAAAGTTATGATTACTGAAGGTTTAGTTCAATGAAAATTGCTATTGAGACGGCGGTTTGGGTGACTTGTGTAGGGAGCGAAGCGACCAGAGCAAGTTGCCAAAACCACTGTTTTCCAATGCGATGTTAAGCACTTAATATTTATTTTCTATCGTTGTTTTCATAATGACTGCCCCTTTGTTGCCCCTTTAAAACATAGCTTGTTCCTTTACCTGTTTTACCTATTTTATCTATATAATTAATCTCTAATTCAGACAGATACGAAGATGCGGTTCTTTTAGAAACATTACATATTTTTTGTACTTCATTGTTTGAAATTGCCCCTTTATCTTGAACATGTAAAATTATTTTAATTTGCCAATCTTTTAAATCCTTTTGCTTCAAATCCGTTTCTGTATATTTAAAAAGTTCGACAATAAAACCAGAAAAATCATATATGAAACGAGGTGGTAAAATTCCTTTTTTCTTACATTCATTTATCATATTAATTGTGCCACGTCCCCACGCTTCAACGTAACCTGCACGAAAAAAAGCATTTGCAATATCTGGATTAAAAGGTTGTGAGGGGTGTCTTACCGTTAATTTTTCAATTGTCCAATTATCAGGCAATTGTCCTGTATTCCAAAAAATAATTTTATTTTCATAAATTCGTATTTGTATTGGCGTATTACTGCTATAATCTTTATGACAAACTGCATTTAAAAGTGCTTCTCTTATTACTAGTTCTGGAAAGATATATTCTTCAATTCTATCAATTCCGTCGTAACGAATGTAAGCTTTTAAATACTTGTTTTTTATCAAATCTAATGCTTGTTCTATTTGCTCAAAAAGATTGCCGTAAACTACATTTTGAAAACGCAAATCATCATCTGTTTCAAAATATCCTATTTTGATGAATGCACCTGTAATAAACTTTTCAGGTTTTGGATGAAATAACAAAATTGCAGCACGTTTAAGGTATTCATTTTCGTTTAAATCCAGATTTTCAATAATCGTTTTATCATCATCTTTTAAAACACTGTCATTTACTCGTTTGCTGTTATATGCTTTTTTACGAAACAGTTGCAATGTTTCTTGTTTTAAATCGTCTATTTTTACATTTGGAATAGGCACGCTATCCCAACATTTACCTTGTTTATTTAATAGAAATTTGTCCAAAGCGATACCTTTTAATTCTTGTTTTGTGCTTCCACTTCTGTAATGATATTGACCTTTGTAACTTATCGGATATGGGTATGGCTCAGTTTCAATTTCAATAAAATACTTTTCGTTTTCTTGGTGTAAATTTACATTACAAATAATTCCCAAATAGTTTTGGATTTTATTTGGAATATCGTCCAGTAATCTTTTATAATTATCAATTCCAGTAATGATGCCATTGTCGTCTTTACCAATGAATAATTTTCCACCTTTTGCATTTGCAAAACCACAAATCCATTTTAAATATTCGTCTCTCCACGATACCTTCCATTCAATATTTTGTTGTTCGGGCATATTTTTTTTGTAATACTTACTTTTTAAAACGTTTTTTGTTAAATTCAACAGTAACTTCTTACTTTTCGTTGCCTTCTTCTGTACAATATAAAAGTAAAATGTCAATTTATCGCATTTTACTAAAATTCAGCACAATCGTAGAAAAAAAGCAATGAAATTTATGCAAATGATATGCTCTTAATCGTGTTTGATTATTGTAATATAAGGTTCTTTTCCTGCAAAAATTATCGGAACTTTGAGAATATTTTCAAGTTCTATATTATTATCAATTAATTCTTTATAATATTTATTCCTATCTATTTGATTTGTTGCTAAATTTATTTGTTCATTAATTCGCTTAATAAAATCATTATTACTTTCTTTTTCTTGTTGCTTTTCTATTTGTTTAATTTCTATTACAATACCGTTCTTTGATTTGTCGTGTGGAATTAGCATAATGTCATATCGTCCTTCTCCACTTTCTTTGTTGGATTTTATTATAAAATCATCTCCAATAATTGCTAATAAACCTAAAATATAAGAATGATAAATATATTCATGATTTTTTGCCGTATCGTAATAACTAAAAGTATCGCCTATTATTTCTTTAAAACCTAATTCAAATTGTGGTATTTTATTATTTATTAGAGAATTTGAAGTATCCTGTACTAATGATTTAATTATTTTTAGATCCGTTTCTAACCATTCTAAAATTGTTTTCTTAAAAATAATTTTTAATTCATAGTTCGGAATTAGAAGTTCGTATTCGCCCAAGCGTATTTCTTTTCTTGTAGTGAGGTATCCGCTGAAAGTGAGCAATGTCCACAAAAGGCTTTTCCGTTTTTGCAAATCAGGAAAAACAAAATTCTCTTCTATATCTTTAATAATTGCTTCATTATTTATTAATTTTAATACTTCTTCTCTTACATTTCCGGCGTCTTTCTTTTTTATTTCTTCTCTAATTAGTTCATTCGCACTTGTGTTTGTCCAAAACGGCTTAAAACCATCCTGAAATTCAGCAATATAGCTTAAAATTGACCAAGGATTATAAATATTTTCTGTCTTTCCAAATTGATAACCATTATACCATTTTTTTATCTCTTCGTAGTTTGCAGTCAAATCAAAATCTATCAATATTTGTTCTACTTCAGCTTTGGTAAATCCAAATTTATCTGCAAAACGACCATCTAGTATTGAATATACACTTAAATTATTTAAACCCGTAAAAATACTTTCTTTTGATATTTTTAATATTCCTGTTATCACACCTTTGTAAAGATTAGTATTATCTTTGAATGCTCCGCTTAATAAGCTGCGCATAAATGAAATAGCTTCGTTATAGAATTTGTTATGTCCTGCTTGTATTGGCGTATCATATTCATCAATTAAGATTACTACCTTTTCTTTATGGTAGCGTTGCAAATATTCACTTAATTGTTTCAAACTATTTTCATAATCTTCAGGTTCTGCTGTTTTGTTTATAATTTTATTAAATTCCTCCTTTTCATTTTCATATAAAACATCACTAGTTAGCAAATATCTATACTGTCCGTAAAGTTTTACAAGTTCAGCTCTTATGTGCATATAGCAACTTCTCCATGTATTTTTTTTTGCATCTTTGAAAGTGAGATACATTACAGGATATTTTCCACAATGCTTTTTTATTTCTTCTTCTGTTTGCCAAATTTTCAAATCTTCAAAAAGTTTTTGATTTTCAG
>DAOVUO010000003.1 GCA_030632545.1 Bacteroidales bacterium | reverse complement strand
TTTATTATTAAGTTCTGCTTGGATTACAAAAGGCTTTTCACTTTTTATTGCCTTAGTTCCATTATTTTTGGTAGAGGACTATTACGAAAAAAATAAAGAAAAGTACAGCAGTAGAGTAATGCTACGCTTATCCTATGTATTATTTGTTCTTTGGCATTCGATTATGGCATGGTGGATAGGCTATGCTAGTGTAATGGGTGTCATATTTGTAATTTTGCTAAACTCATTTTTTTACGCTCTCGTATTTTGGCTATTTCATTGGGCAAAACGAAAAGTTGGTAATGGTGGCGGTTATGCCATATTTGTACTTATATGGATTGCTTTTGAATATATACATACATTTTGGGAACTTTCGTGGCCATGGATGAATTTAGGTAATTGGTTAGGAAAAAGCATATATTTTATTCAATGGTACGAATATACTGGAGTAGAAGGTGGCACTCTTTGGATAATATTAAGCAATTTATTGCTGCTTTCAATAATAAGATATACACATAATGAAAGCAAAAAGCGACAATATAAACTAAGTGTTTTTGCACTTATAGCTTTATTTATTATCCCAAGTTTAATCTCAATTTTTATTTATATTAATTACGAAGAAACGAATACTCCTGTTGATATAGTTGTTATCCAACCAAATGTTGACCCATATCACGAAAAATATGATGCAGAAAAACGCCAAGCACATTTAGACAATATGCTTCAACTTTCGGATAGTTTGGCGGATAAAAATGTTGATTATTATATTGGACCAGAAACTGCTTTCCCTCGTGGCGAATGGGAAAGTCATCTTTCAACAAACAAAACATTTAAAACACTTAGAAAATTTCTTAAAATATCGCCAAGTGCAAAATATATTACTGGACTATCGAGCTATAAACTATATAGTGAAAATGATAAT
Source organism: Bacteroidales bacterium (assembly GCA_030632545.1). GTDB lineage: Bacteria > Bacteroidota > Bacteroidia > Bacteroidales > DYOH01 > DYOH01. The sequence continues at coordinate 21,867 of DAOVUO010000003.1, read as the reverse complement.
ATTCCAGCTACCGCTAGAAAAATGAAAGGAAAAACAATTCGCTATTACGACAGATACAATACTGCAATTCAAATTGATAGTACTGAAAAATTTGAGCTTTATCATAAATCAAAATTTGTTATTGGAGTAGAAAAAATGCCATTTTTACATTTAATTCCTGCACTTGAGGAATTAGCTATGGATTTTGGAGGTATAATTGGTAGTTTAGGAAGTGACAAAGAACGTATTACGTTTAACTCTTATGATAATAAAATCAGAATTGGACCAATTATTTGCTACGAATCTGTTTATGGGCAATTTGTTACAGAATATGTAAAAAAAGGGGCTAATTTATTAGTTGTAATTACAAATGATGGTTGGTGGAATAACACACCAGGACATAGACAGCATTTAATGCACAGCCAATTAAGAGCCATTGAAACACGCAGAAGTATTGCACGTTCAGCAAATACTGGTGTTTCGGGTTTTATAAATCAAAGAGGACAATTATCACAAGCTACTAAATATTGGGAAAAAGACGTTATTCGTGAAAAACTAAATACAAACGAAAAAATTACATTTTATGTAAAATATGGTGATATGATTGGCAGGGTTTCGCTTTTCTTAAGTGTATTGCTATTAATTTATACTTTTGTTAAGTCAATAGCACCAGATAAAAACACGAATATTTAATGAGGTATATTACTGAACAACTACAAGTTTCGTCAAAAGAAGCTGTTTTAAATGTAGTTGAATATCTTTCGGAAAAACCTAAATTAATTAGCAAATTGCTTGAGCTTGCCTTTTCAGACAAAGGAGCTATTTCGTGGCGAATATGCTGGGTTTTCAGACATTTAGCAGAACTACATCCTGAAATACTAAATCCCTACAAAAAAGACTTGTTCAAAAATCTACAAAACCTTAAAAACGACAGTTGTAAAGCCAATATTTTAAAAGCAATATTTATTTTAGATTTTGATTTTGAAGAATATAGCGAGCTATTTGATTATTCTATCAACTATCTCACTAGCACACAAAAAAGTGCAGTAAAATACTATGCCATAGATATTGCATTAAAATTTGCCAAAAAATATCCAGAATTAAGCCCTGAATTAGCAGAAACACTACAAATAGCAATACAATCATTTGAAACACAATCACTAATTAGAAAAGCAAAAAAAACAATAAAAGAACTATCAAAAATAAACTAAGCAGATACAAAGTCAAAATTCATGCTTGTTAACATACAAATCATTATAATAATTTATAAATAAAGACATTATACGTAAAATGTAAATCTTTTTAAATAAATATATGTTTATATATATTTCCAAAATATAGGCTGTTTTTATATTTTTGGCAACGAAGAGTATTTTCAAATTAACTAATTGATAATCAATATAAAATAAAAAAAGATATGGCAAAAAAAACATCAAAAATAATTTGGACTAAAATTGACGAAGCACCTGCCTTAGCAAGTTACTCGTTATTACCAATTGTAAATGCTTTTACAAAAGCAGCAGGAGTTATTGTTGAAACCAGAGATATTTCACTTGCTGGTAGAATAATTGCTAACTTCCCAGATAATTTATCAGAAGATCAGAAAATCCCTGATTTCCTTGCAGAACTAGGTGATTTAACTCAAGTACCAGAGGCTAATATTATTAAGTTACCAAATATTAGTGCTTCTATTCCGCAACTACAAGAAGCAATTAAAGAACTACAGGATAAAGGATATAATCTTCCTGACTATCCTGAAAATCCTAAAAATAAAGAAGAAGAAGCCTTAAAAGAACGTTTTGCAAAAGTTTTAGGTAGCGCAGTAAATCCAGTACTTCGTGAAGGAAATGCAGATAGAAGAGCGGCTGTTTCTGTAAAGAAATTTGCTCAAAAAAATCCTCATAAAATGATGCAAGACTGGCCTACTGTATCAAAAACAAAAGTTGCTCACATGACAGATGGCGATTTTTATGGTAACGAAAAATCTGTTACAGTAGAAAATGCAGTCAATTTTAAAATTGAGTTTACAGATAGTAAAGGAAATAATACTACATTAAAAGATGGTCTTAAAGCTTTAGATGGTGAAGTTTTAGATGGTACTTTCATGAGCAAAAATGCGTTAAGAAAATTCTTCGCAGAGCAAATTGAAGTTTCTAAAAAAGCTGAAGTTCTTTTATCATTACACCTAAAAGCTACAATGATGAAAGTGTCTGACCCAATTATGTTTGGACATGCAGTTTCAGTTTATTACAAAGATGTTTTTGAAAAACATGCTGATATTATTAAAGAATTAGCTGTAAATGTAAACAATGGTTTAGGCGATTTATACGTAAAAATTCAAAATCTTCCTGCTGCACAAAAAGCGGAAATTGAAGCTGATATTCAAGCAGTTTACACTACTCACCCTGAATTAGCTATGGTTGATTCGGACAAAGGAATTACGAATCTACATGTTCCAAATAATATAATTATTGACGCTTCAATGCCAGTAGTGGTAAGAGATGGCGGCAGAATGTGGAACACCAAAGGCAAACTGCAGGACACTTTAGCAATGATTCCGGACAGATGCTATGCTACAATGTATCAAGAAAGTATTGAAAATTGCCAAAAACACGGTGCTTTTGATCCTTCAACTATGGGGCATGTTGCAAATGTAGGTCTTATGGCTCAAAAAGCAGAAGAATATGGTTCTCACCCTACAACATTTGAAATTCCTGCAAATGGAACAGTTAAAATTGTTGATGCTTCGGGAAATGTATTTATGGAACATAATGTTGAAGAAGGTGATATTTGGAGAATGTCAAGAGCTAAAGATATTCCTATTCAAGATTGGGTTAAACTAGCTGTAACAAGAGCTAAAGCAACTGGTGCACCAGCTATATTTTGGCTTGATGAAAATAGAGCCCATGATGCTGAAATGATTAAAAAAGTAAATACATATTTGAAAAACCATGATACTAAAGGATTGGATATTCGAATTATGTCGTTGGTAGATGCTATGAAATTCTCTCTGGAAAGAATCAGAAAAGGTGAAGACACAATTTCGGTTACAGGCAATGTGTTAAGAGATTACTTAACTGACTTATTCCCAATAATAGAATTAGGAAGTAGTGCAAAAATGCTATCAGTTGTACCACTATTAAAAGGTGGTGGATTATTTGAAACTGGTGCCGGTGGTTCTGCACCTAAACACGTACAACAATTCTTAAAAGAAGGTCACTTAAGATGGGATTCTCTTGGCGAATTTTTAGCACTTACAGTTTCACTGGATCATTTAGCAACTAATTTTGACAATCCTAAAGCAAAAGTATTAGCCGACACCTTAGATAGTGCTGTTAGTAAATACCTTGAAAATGGTAAAGGGCCTTCTCGTAAAGCTGGACAATTGGACAACAGAGGAACACATTTTTTCCTTGCACAATACTGGGCAATTTCTTTAGCAGAGCAAAATGCAGACAAAGAACTTAAAGAGAAATTTGCTAGTATCTCTAAAGAATTAATTGAGAAAGAAACTCAAATTTTAGAAGAGATTGCAGCTGCCGAAGGAAAAGCAACTGACATTGGTGGTTATTATATGCCAAATGATGAAATAGCTGAAAAAGCAATGCGCCCAAGCGTAGTTTTAAATACGATTATTGATGCAATATCATAAGCATTTTATATTAAAGAAAAAGGAAAAGTAGTCTAAAAGAAGCTCGGTTGAACCGAGCTTTTTCTTTATTTTTTAAAGTTTGATCAATCAATAAAACAAAGAATTATGTTAAAAGAAAAAGTTGAACAAATATTAAACAAACAAATCACAAAAGAAGCATTCTCATCGCAGTTATATTTAGCAATGGCTTCGTGGGCAGAAAAAAATGGCTATAATGGAAGTGCAAACTATCTATACCGCCAGAGTGACGAAGAAAGAATGCACATGCTAAAATTATTTCGTTATGTAAATGACAGAGGCGGACATGCGATAGTTGACACATTGGATAAACCAGAACTTGAATTTACATCTATTAGCGAAATTTTCACTAAAGTATATAAACACGAATGCTTTATTACAGAATCAATAAATGAGTGTGTTGAGGTTTGTATTAACGAAAAAGATTATACAACAAACCAATTTCTACAATGGTATGTAGCCGAGCAAGTAGAAGAAGAAAGTAATGCTCAAACAGTTATCGACAAACTTAATCTTCTGGGCAACGAAAAGGCTCGCTTATATTTATTTGATAGAGATATGGAGAATTTTACAGTAAATTCTGGAGAATAAAACCTTTGTACAAAGCAAATGCCCTGAAATTACTTTTCAGAGGCATTTTTTAATTTATTTAGTTCAGTTGAATCATAACCAATACCAATTATTTTTACTAATCCTGATTTTTCGTTGAAAACAGGTGAAAATACTGCTTTAAAATATTTTCGTTCACCACCAACTAAAATAAAGTGTTTAAATTCGAATAATTCATTATTATTCATATTAAACATCATCTTCTTATGCAAAGATTCTTCAATTGATAATAAGGACATTAAATTTAAGCTGCGAATTTCACCATCGCTCAATCTTAAAAAATCCTTAAAATTAGAATTAAAATAGCTTAAGTTCCCATTAGGTCTAAATTCAACTACCATCTGATTCTCATTCAATGCATTCGTGTATGATTTCATTTGGGCAACATTAGACTGATAACGTTCTTTGGTAGTTTCAATCTCTTCAATATTATGACGCAGCTCCTCTTCTCTGGCCAAAAGTTCGTGAGATTGTTTCTGAGTTTGCTCCAGAAGTAAATTAGTTTTTTCTGAACTCTCAGATATTGCCAAAGTATTAGCAATATTTTCAGATAATTGCTCCAAAAACTCTACTTTATAATCATCAAAATCAGCCAATGTTGCAATTTCTAGTACACCATAAACGATTTCATTAAATATTAACGGAACTAAAACAATATTTTTTGGAACAGTACCACCAAAAGCAGATTTTATAAAAATATAATTCGCCGGAACGTCTTTTATAATAACAGACGCTTGCTCTTTAGCACACATTCCAACCAATCCTTCGCCGTGCATCACTCTCTTTTCTAAATACTTATTTTGATGATATGCATACGCAGATAAAAGATCTAAATACCACTTTTCTTCATCATCAGATTTTCTATAAAGTTGAAATAATGTACCTTGAACGGCATCGATATATTCAACTAATCTCGAAATAAATAAATTAAATAACTCTTTTGAACTAACATTTGTATTTTTAAGAAGCATTCCAAACTCAGCCAAACCACCAGAAATCCATCCTCTATTCTGAGATTCAAGTTTAAGTTTTTGCTCTTCATCATTAGCAATTTTAAGCCTACTTTCCATTTCTATAATTGCCTTACCAATTACATCTTTATCACTTCTAAGCTTATAACTGTAGTTCAAATTTCCTTTTCCAATTTCAACTACAGTATTTGTTAAATACTTAAAATTATCAACTACCTTTAAAAAACTATTGTAAATTGATAAAAATTCGTTTTGTGAAAATTTTACCTCCTTTATATCAACATCACCCTTCCCTAGCTTATTTCCAATTTCAACCAAATCATTTATTGGCTTTAATTCTTTTTTAATAAAATAATAAAAAATTAACTGAATAATAAAAATTAATAATATGATAAGAACTGAGAGTATAGTTATATTTGTCTTGAAAAAAGTATAAAAAGCAGGAGATTCAATTACTGCCTCAATCTGCCAATACTTATCATAAAAAAGGAACTCTATTGGCATTTGAATAGTAATATCATTACGCTCTAAAAATTCATTTGTTGCGCCAGATTGAATGTCTAATAAATGTGAATGATATGATTTTTCAAGCTCAGTTATACTTCTTCCTACAAAATAATTTCTCGAACTAGCAGCAATTTTTCCATTATTACTTATCAACCGTACTTCGGAAAACTCGCTTGCATTAGCAAATTTATTTAAATCTAAGTCCGACAAATTAAAATCAAGCTTAACAAGTCCTAGTGTTTTCCTTTCCTTGACTATTGGAATTAAAATACTTGTAAATATTTTTATATCATCAAATTTAGTTATTTCATACGGATTTAAAACCAAAGGCAAACCTGAATTCAAGACTTTATTTATAGCCCAAGCTTCACTATATTGAGAGAGCTTTTCAAATGAGTTCACTTTAGTTATTCCTAAATATGAATTCACTAAACCAATGCTGAAGCCCATCTTATTGTTATAAAAATCGGAATAACCACCTGATGTATCAACCTTTACGCCTGGCAAAAGCATTAATCCTAAACCATAAAAATTAGCATCCTTAGTATTACTTAATCTAATTATATTTTCTAAATCACTGGCACTAATCAATTCATTTCCAGAAATCCTATCTTCAACAAACCGCTTAAGTTGATAAGATTTGTCTATATCTAATTTAAGAGTAGACTGTATATCATATTTATAAGCACTAAAATACGCCTTGTATATCTCGAGCCCAATAAGCCTAGTTGCCTTTTTATACAATATTGTCGAAAGCAATATTATCAGTACTGCAATAAACGAACTGATAATTATTGATATAATTAATAATTTATTTTTTACTGTTTTTTTGTGCATTACCTATTTTCTACCTTTTTTAAAATCATCAAGTGATTTTGTGAGCTTAGTAATACGATCTCTTAAACTTGTAATATCTTGGCTATAAACAACTACCTTTTCAACCTCGTGTTGATTATTTTTAACAGGGAAATAATTATCAAGAAAGAAAAAAGTCATTCCGTTTACTTCGTAACTATATTCTCTAGCCAAAGGCTCGCCAACACGTAATTTACTCCATAAAACATGATATTTAAGTACATTATCAACAACTGCAAAATCTTTATGATTCTTATTCTTAATATCTTTCTCGCTTAGCTTAAATAGTTTTAATAATTTCTCACTAAAACTAGCAACACGACCATCAGACTCATATTCTGCAATTAATAAATTTGACTCAACACTTTTTGCTAATTTGGATTTTTCAACAGCCCCCTCATATTCAGCCATTTCTGCAGGTAAGTTGACACTTATAATAAAGTTATAAACTTTGTACTTATATATTGGGTCTTTATTTACATAATAAAACTCTTTAAAAAGCTTATTCTGATAAACAAAAGTTCTGTCGTAAAATTCTTTTGTAAGTAGATTTTGCCAAAATTCAGTAAACTCAGCAGAAGAATCGAAAGATGACAGTTCCACTAAATTTCTACCAACAACACTCTTTTCTTTTAATTCAAAAATAGAATACAATTGGTCGTTTGCTTCCAGCACATTAGCATCTTTATCCAATACAACTTTGGCTAAAAGCTTATTAACCAACCCATCATACACTAAATAATTGTTATTCAATTCCTCAAATTTAACATTTAAATGTTTTAAATTTTTCTCAAGTTCAACTTCTTTTTTCTCAAGTAATACATTCCTAGCCGACTTTTCTTTCAAATTAACAGAGGCATTCATTTGATCAGTATAATCATAACCAATCATAAACACCTTATCTATATTCCCCTCAATATCGTAAAGTGGTGTAAATGTTGCAAGTACCCAGAATGTTTTTTCACTGAGCCTACATTCAACTATTTGACGTTGTATGTAGCCACTTTCCAATTCAGTCCAAAATTTAGATGCATCAATTTTGGTACTGTCAAATTTGAAAAACTCATTATAAAAAGTACCAATTATTTTACTTTCATGCTCATTAAGTAATCTTAAAAATTGCTCATTAATTTCTATTATTTTACCAATATTATTTAACTGAATTGTCAAGGCTGAATTATCAATCGATTTTAATAAATTATCTAAATGAAATTGTCGTTTTGTGGATTCATCCTGAATTGCTTGTAATTCCTCCAAATTTTGGCGAAGCTCTTCTTCTTGCGACCTTAGCTCATCAGAATTCGAACGAAGCTGCTCGACTAAATTATCTGTACGCTCATTTATTGTAACTGAAGCAATTGTAAGAGCAATATTATCAGAAAGTTTTTCTAAAAATTCTATATGATGTTTTTCAAATTCTTTTATAGAACCTAGTTCCAATACACCTAACACACGATCCTCCACTTTTAACGGCATTAAGATTATTGCTTTTGGTGGTATTGAACCTAAACCCGAAGCAATAGAAATATAATCTTTAGGGACTTTCCTTAAATACACAATTTGCTCTTCCGCAGCACAAGTTCCAACCAAGCCTTCTTTAAGCATTATTGTTTTTTTAATAAACTTATTCCTGTCATAAGCATAAGCTGCGGTTAACTCAAGAACATCTCTGTTACGCTTATCCTTTTGCATCAAATAAATACCACCTACCTGAACATCAACATATTCAACTAACTCTTGTATCAAATCAGAAGCAAATACTTTAATACTCTTTGAATGCTTCCGTAATGTATTAGAGAAGATGCTAATACCTACATTTATCCAATTTCGATTCTCTTCCTTTAAACGAATTTCATTCTGTCTTATGATTAAATCTTTTATACTCACTTGCATCTCCAAAAGAGTATTTCCTAACTTATCCTTTTCGCCAAACGACTCATAATCATAATCATAATCGCCTTTTTTAATTTTCTCGGCAAAATCAACTACGTTTCTAAATCCCCCTACAACAGTATTAATGTATCTATACGTTTTACTAATTTCGTCTTTACGCCCTGTTTTCAAAACTTCTACATTATCTATATCGCCCGAGGCCAGAACTCGTAAAGCCCTATTTATTTTAACAAATGGTTGATATATTTCATTTGACAAAATACGACCAATTGTAATTGAAACAAGTATTCCCAATATAAATATAATTATAATATAGGCTTTTGTATTTTCATTACCCTCTAACTTAGCATAAGAAGGCTGTACGGCAAGTGCATAAGTGTATACCTGCCCTCTTTTACCTACTTTAAATGGGAAAAAGAATAATAAATAATCTGAATCGTCAATCTTATAGTTAAATGAAAAAGTTTTGGTCTGACTATTAATTTTACTTAAAACGTCTTTGTCTGAATTAAGCTTTACGTAATAATCAGCAAATAACAAATCTACCAATTCAGAATTAATATGACTTAAAATTCTTCCTTTATCATTAAAAACCATTGAAAATGTATATTGCGAGAAAGGAAGTAAATATTCGTTAAAATAAGAGACAGGAATATCAACTCCTAAAGCACCAACCACTATTCCACCACTAATTATTGGTGTTGTTATACTTATCACTTTAATATTGTCAAACACGTTGCCAGTGTAACTTTCTTCTCTAATATCAAGTAATGTTCCTATTTGCTCAGTTTTAGGAACTGTATATAATGGGCTGTTTAACAAATCTCGTCTCTGCGAGCTACTTAAATTTCGCTTTCCAACAAATCGATTTAAACTATAGTAATAATGTACTTGAATTTCAGCATCCAAAGTTGCTCCTTCCTTATTACTATCAAAAACTATCCATGCGCCTGAAAATATTGGATTATTCTCTAGTAAACTTATTGTACTAGCAGACAAGGTCAACTCCAAAATAGAATCACTTTTAGTATCAAAGCGCGAAATAATATTTGCAGTACTGTACAAATTTCCTGAAACTGCGTTTAATTCAGAGGATAACATCGATGAATTATAACTCCCTTTTTCAAAAAAATTTGTTCTTAAACGCTCTGACTTAAGTTCGTCTAAAATAATTAATGAATACACAAGAACTAAAGTCATTATTATAGTTCCGGCGAGAACTATAGTAAAATATATTTTTCCTTTTATGGAACTAAATTTAAATCTAAACATTCCTTGAGCGTGTTTCTCCTTTTGGTGTATAAATTTATAACTATTTTAACTTTTGCAAAAATTATGTTTAATTCTTTTTAATAAATTTTTCAATTATACCCTTAATATTGAGTATTGCATCTTTATCCTTCACTATATAATCATCTGCTTGATACTGATTTAACTTGTAAACCACTTCTAAATCTTCTTGTCCAGAAAGAATTATAACTTTTGCAGAAGGTAATGTCCTTTTTATCTCCCTTAACACCGCTAATCCATCCATTGCTTGTGGATTTATTGTGTTCAAAAAGTAATCAAGAACAATAATCTTAGGATTCAAATCCAAATTAAGTAAAGCATCTTCTCCAGACAGAAAGCTAACAGCCTCTACTTCGGGTATGTTCATTATTACAGATTTCAGCATTTCTGAAATCACAATATCATCATCTATAACAAAAATTGTAGTCTTCATCATTATTTTTCTCTCAATATTATAAAAAGCTATTTTAAAATGCTTCAAAATAGATAAACAAATGCTATACCCAAAACAATAAATCTTGCTTTGCTAATTAAGAAATTTATTAATTTCTATAAAAACTGAATTCCAAATTTGCTCTAAACTGGCAAAATCATTTTGAGCATCACCAATATTTAACTCATTTTTTGCATTTAATTCAATTTTATATGCAAATTCTCTTAAACCATCGTTACCTAGATACGATAAATTGCCTTTAAGTGCATGAGAATTTATTTTAATATTTTCCCAATCCTCTTCGAGTAAATTTGACTTTAAATCGTTAATTTGCAATGGAATTTGCTGCTTGTAAAGTAATAATATCGATTTTACTCTTTCTTCATCATCTCCATACATTTGACGTAAGGTAGTTAAATCTAACATAATTTGATTATTTATGTGGTATATTTGTTCAAAAGACTGTGTTTCAGCCTCGTTTTTATTCAAGCCAATTTGCTTTGCTATTTCCGACAATACAATATCGGGAACAAATGGCTTGCTAAGATATGAATTCATTCCAATTGAAATACAATTATCTGCTTCTTTCTTTAATGCATGAGCTGATAAGCCAATTATTGGAATATTCCTTTTTGTAATATTTTCTAATTTTCTAATCGCTTTTGTAGCTTGATAACCATCCATAACAGGCATTTGAATATCCATTAGAATTATATCAAAACACTTATCTCTTAATTTATCTAGTGCTACTTTTCCATTTTCGGCTATAGTTATCTTCAAATTATTCGAATATGTCATTAATGTATCGAATATTAACTGCTGATTAATTTTATTATCCTCCACAACTAAAACATGTATAATTTCATAATCGTCTATAGATGGGCTACTCGGTTCTTTTTGTTTGGGCTCTTTATATACCTTTTCATATACAAATTTAAAATCAAAACGAGTACCTTTTCCTTCTACCGAATCTATGATAATATCGCCTTTCAAATATTCAACAATTTGCTTTACAATAGATAAACCTAATCCCGTTCCTCCAGGATTAATTATTCGTCCATTTTCAATTTTTCCAAAACGACTAAATACGTAGTCAATTTTATCTTTTGGAATTCCAATTCCAGTATCTTCAACATAAAAACAAATTGTACTATTTGCCTTATCTAATGTATATCCATACTCTATATAGCCATCCTCTGTAAACTTTAACGAATTACCAATAAGATTATTAAATACTTGTCGTAATCTTAAAGGATCAGTTTTTATAGCAAAATTTTCTGCCTGAATACCTTTTTTTAGTCTAATTTCTATATTCGATTTATCTTTTACACCTAATTGATGTATAAAGCTCTGTTGCAGTTCATCTAGCATTTCATTAATTAAACAATCCTTTATTTTAATAGTAAATTTTCCTGATTCTATTTTAGCAAGATCGAGTATATCATTAATTAAATATAGTAAACTTTGACCGCTTCTACTGATATATTCAATATAACGCTCTCTTTTCTCTTGGTCAATATCATTACTACTAAGAAGTCGAGAAAAACCCAAAATCCCATTTAAAGGTGTTCTTATTTCGTGCGACATATTAGCCAAAAAAGAAGATTTAAGTTTATCTGATTCTTCAGCTTTTTGTTTGGCTTGCAGCAGTTTTATTTCATTAATTTTTAACTTTGTTATATCCTGAAAATTACCAATAATTATATTTTTTTTCAAAAACTTATCGTAAAATCGTCCCGCAGTAAAATGTGCATATTGCGAATTAAACATTGAATTTGGCTTGAGCTGAACTTCAATAAAAAAATCAGTAATTTCATTATTGCAAATTTTCAATAATTGCTGATGAAAATGCTCTGAATCTGATTGAATAAAAAAGCCTAAAAATTGTTTAAGAGAAATAGAATTATTAAGAAAACTATTTGAGGAGTTATTAATCTCCCCCGAACGCATGAAAACTTCTTGTTGATCAGGATGGTATTCCCAATGGAAAAAATCAGCTACTTTATTAATAAAATAAACTTTTTCGGCCTCATGAATTAATTGCTTTTCATCTCCAATTTTCTTAATACTTTGTTCAACAAAACTTAGAAGTACATTAAACAAACCAAACTCTTCTTTAGTAAAATCACGAGAAAAACTACACAACTGAAATGCCGCAACAAACTCATTATCAGTAAAAATTGATTTGCAAATCACAGATTTAGGCTTTTCTCCCGAAATACTTATTTTTCTCTCATCTAAAATATCGTCAATCCCTTTACTATCAATAAATAAAATTTGTCTTTTATCTACAACAGTGTCAATAATCACTTTATAAAATTCTTCAATATGATTATTAACTTGTACCAAATTTTCGTCCTTAAAAAATTTATATTGATAACTCCCATCCTTATTATCATAAAAACCTAAATAAAAATCTTTCTTAGAAAAAACTGATGCTACAATATTGTTAAGCTCTTCAAAAACTTGGTTAATATTATTAATATCTAAAATAGATTTAGAAAAATGCATTATTGATTCCCAAACACGCACATTTGAGAAAAATTTAGGACTATTCTCTTGCCTTAAAAATAATGCCTTATTATTAGCACTAGTAGTAAAAAAGGTTTTATGTATAGATGCGCTTACTTTTGCTGTTGAGATATCTAGCTTTTCGTTATCCTTTTGCTCTAAAAACTCTTTAGAAGAAAATCCATACAAATTAGAAACCCCTATTTGTTGCTTTAAATTAATTCCAATTTGAGGCGACTTTAGAAAAATATCTGAATAAAAGTCACTAAATTTTGTATTATAAAATTTTAAAACAAAATGACTATCAATAATAAAAATTGCTTCATTTGGATGCAAACTTACCACAAACAAAAAAGAATCAAATTCAGTTTTGGTAAAAAAATGTTCATCATAATAAGCAGACTTGCTCAAAACCATACTTTAAAATAAATTAATTAGATACTGATACCAATAATCAAAATATCATCTATTTGCTCACCATCACCTTTCCAATCTAAAAAGTTTTGATGAAGAATTTCTCTTTGCTCTGACATGTTTTTATCTACTATGGTTGGAAGCAAATTACGGAATCGTTTAATTAAATATTTACTATTTCTTGGTCCCCCAAACTGGTCAACATAGCCATCTGAAAAAACATAACATTTATCGCCTTTTTGCAGTTCAATACTGTGTAATTGAAAATCATTAATACGTCTAAACGATATTCCAATTGGCATCTTATCAGCCTTGTAAATAACTACTTCGCCATTTCGCAGAAGATATAATGGATTATTTGCACCAGCAAATTCAAGATTTTTATAATCCTTATCAAAAATAAGTAGACTCAAATCCATTCCATCCTTTGTTTCTACTACTGTTCCTTGTTGATGTAAAGAGCTAATAACCATTTTGCGCAACTGATTCAAAATTTCGTCGGCATGTAAATCAGGATCTTGACCAATAATTTGATTAAGTAAAGACACTCCTAGCATACTCATAAAACCAGCAGGAACACCATGCCCAGTACAATCGGCAGCAACCAAAATAAATCGATCATGGGTTTTATGATACCAGAAAAAATCACCACTTACAATGTCCCTTGGCATAAAATAAATAAAACTATCACTAAAAATACTATTTAATCCATTTTCTGGTGGTAAAACTGCCTTTTGAATTCTTGATGCATAATTTATACTATCCACAATAGCTTGCTTTTGCAGTTGAATCTCATCACGTTGCTCTGTTAAAGTTTCATTTTGAATAGTAATATGATCATTTTTATCCTGGATTTCATCACGTTGTGCTTCAATTTCTTCTTTTTGTTTTTGTAAAACCTGATTATCTCGTTTTTTACGCTTAAAGTTTTTATAAAGAACAACAGCCAAAAGAACTACGAAGCCAAATGCCAAAACAAAAATATTACGAATTAACTTTTGCTGCTTTAGTTCTGCTTGTGCTTTTAAATCACTTTGCTTTTTCTGAAACTCAAGTTCTTTTTGCTTTTTCTCAAATTCGTATCTAAGGTTAAGTTTATCTATTTTCTTTGTATTCTCTTTATTTTCAAGTACACCAGCTACTTTTTGATATTCAATCAAATGCTCAAAGGCTTTTTTATAATCACCTAACGAAAAATAAGATTGACTTTGCAAATAAGCAATATCTCTAACAAATTCATGTGCATCAATCATCTGCGACATTACCTTTGCTTCATCTAAAATAATGACAGCCTCTTTATATTTTTTCTGTCGATTATACAATTCGCCAGTACTCGTAAGAGTTTGAACATAAACTGGCATATTTAAAATCATTAAACTCAAGTCCTTTGCACGATTAAAGTAAGCAATTGCAGAATCACCCTCATTTTTAAATAAATAAATACCACCTATATTATAAGTAGCCGTAGCTTTCATATTCGAGTTACTAGTCAACTCGCTATGCTTCATGCATTTATCATAATAAACTAAGGCTGAATCAATATAACAACTATCTGTTTCTGCTAACTGAAAATATACACTACCAATATTGTTATAGCTCTCTGTTTGTCCCTGAATATCATTTATTTGAAATCGGATTTTTAAACTTGACAAATAACTTTTTAAAGCCTCTTTATACTCACCCTGAAACTTATAAACATTTGCTATATTATTATTAGCATTTGCTAAACCATGCATATCATTATTTTCTTCGTTTATTTGCTTACTTTGCAAATAATATTGTAAGGCGATTGGGTAATTACCTTGCTCTCGGTAAAGGTTTCCGTACGAATTCCATGAATTTGAAAGCCCTTTACTATCACCAAGCTCTTTAAAATATATTATTGCAGAATCCAAATAAAAACCAGCGTTTGGATAATCGCCTTTATGAGAATATGTGCCACTTATACTGAAAAAAGTCCAAGCTATTTCAATTCTATTATTAAATAACTTATTAGTTTCTAATCCTTTTTTATAATAGATGAGAGCTGAATCAATAATACCAATTGCATTATGCACATTGCCTGTATTATAATATACAAGAGCTAATTCGGCTAAAAACACTGTATCTTTTGGCGAAACACTCAATAATTCCTTTTTTAGCATACTACTTTTTCCAAAATATACTAAGGCTTTAGAATAAGCATATTGAACAAAATAAGTTTTTGCCAAATCATAATAAGCTTTGGATTCAAAATGCCTATTATTAACACTTTTAGATAAAACAATTGCTGCTTCAGCCATTTCAACTGCTACTCTAGCATTAATATTTCTGTACTCTAAGTTCAATTCTAGTAAAAGGCTTATTTGCTTTAAAGTATCAGTTTCATTATTTAAAACGCCTTGAATAGAATCTATTTTAGTTTGTGCTACAACAGAAATATTTAACACTAAAAAACTAAATAATAGATATATTTTAAATATTTTCAAAAGCATAATACGTTTTTTATAAAGTATGAAGATACAGAGATTTTCGAAATAATACCACAGTTTATAAATTTATTTTTCTTATTACAAAAAACTTGCATTTTTTATCATTATTCACTAACTTTTTACAAAAAATATGTATTATGTATAAACTGAAAAAATATCATGGTGATTTGGTTCAAAGTTTAAACTTTGAAAAAAAAGGGAAACAAGCCTCTGTTGGTATTGTAGGAGAAGGCGAATTTGAATTCGGAACAATAAATGCCGAAA
This sequence comes from Bacteroidales bacterium, assembly GCA_030632545.1. Lineage (GTDB taxonomy): Bacteria > Bacteroidota > Bacteroidia > Bacteroidales > DYOH01 > DYOH01. Next base: position 6,000 of record DAOVUO010000003.1, on the reverse strand, counting down.
TAATAAAAGTTACTAGTGGAAGCATAGGTGTTTGGCACGAAGAAACAAATAAATGGGTGGAATTAGGACCAAATGAAGAATTGAAAATTCCTGCTCAAGCCAATTATAAACTTAGAGCCTCAGAAGTAAGTACATACATTTGTAGCTACGAATAATAAATTTATACGCTAATTATTTTATAATAGTTCGTTTATTTTTCATAAATTACTGAAATTCATAGATTTACTAAATTTTATTTCACCAACTATATCCCTTATAATTAACTGATTACAATTTTGAAACAATAAATTTAGTAAATCTTAACGAACCATTGATTTTAGTAATAAATTTAAAAAATTTTACATTTTTTGTAGAATATGGGTTGTTTATTGCCCAATTTTATGGAAAATATATAAGTTTAATTATAAATAATACAATAACAACTACCAAAAATATTCTTACCAAACTTGCCCCTTTCTTTACAGCAAAATACGAAGCTGTAATACCGCCTAATAAATTTCCTACCGAAGCTATTAAACCAATTAAATATTCTACTTGTCCATTTAACATAAATACAACCAACACAAAAGGACTATAAATAAATACAACAAAAACCTTTATTCCATTAGCATTTACCAAATCGTAGCCAGCAATTAAAACTAAGGCAGCCAATAAAAAAATACCTACGCCTATATGAATAAAACCTCCATAAATACCAATTGTCAAATAAACTAAATAATGCCACCATTTTGGACTACTACATTTTTCACTCTGATTTCCTTTTAACCATTTTTCGGGCTTATAGAATATCAAAAAAAGCAATATAAGCATTATAACAATCAGAATTTTCCGAAAGACCTCAGGATTAATACTTACAGCTATTTGAGCCCCTAATACCGAACCCAAAACAATCGGAATTGAAATTTTCCAAGCATTTCCAATATCTAATTTGCCATTTCGATAAAAACTTAGAGAAGCTGCTAAAGTTTGCATTACTACGCCAATACGGATAGTTCCATTAGCCATTTGAGGAGAAATTCCTAAAAGCATAAAAACACTATACGATATTGCCGTACCACTCCCAGCAAAAGTATTAACAACGCCAACCAAAAAACCTGCTAGAATCAAAATGCTAATTATAGGAAAACTAATAATGTCAGCATTCTGTATATAATCAATTATCATAAATACTCGGTATTAAGAATGCAAACAAAACTATTTTTTGCAATTCTAAAAAACAAATCCCAGTTTTTGAAAACATATTTATGCTATTTCATCCGAATAAATAAACGAAAAATTGTATATTTACACTACACTAAAAAATAAATACAATGGGATGGAATTTATTTAAAAAAGATGAGGAAGAAGATCCGAACCTAGAATTAGAAAATAGAATGAATGCAAGCTTGCAAAAAGCTCGTCAGGATAAAAGACAAGCAGAATCAACAATAAAACAATTAGATAATTATGCACGTGATGCCATTATTGACTCCTATTCTACTTTTTTTGAAAATGCAAAATACTCTTACTACAAAGACAAACATAAAAAAACAGCTTTGGAAGAATATCAAAACATAAAAGAAAAATATAAAGGTAAAATTGATACTGAAGTTGCTGCCCAATGTGATAGAATTGTTGAAGGATATATGAATCAGATTGAGCTTACAAAATCAAAAATGGCTCTTTACGACAAAATTGTTTCGCAATATGAGAATTTAAAACAAAAAATGATTAAAGCCAAAGAGCAGGATAAGCGAAGAACGGAGCTTAATGAGCACGAGGATAGACTCAAAAAAATGGATGAAAGCACCGAGCATATTACTGATACATTTATGAAAACTAATGAATTAGAAGACATAAAAAATGAGATTGAATTTAGGGAAGAGTATTTGAATCAGCTAGAAAAACTCTCTTTAGAATTTGATGATAAAGATAATTATTCGGGTGCTTTAGCTTATAAAGAAGAAGTAGATAAAATGCTTGAAAAATTAGATTAAACAATTTTAATTGTCTTTTTTCTAGCTTAAAATAATTAAAAAAGGAATATGAATATTTATGACATTTATGTTGGTGGAAAATTTAAAAAAACTAAAATTCCACTTTTAGTAAACAATCCGTTTACTCATAAAAATTTTGCACAAACATGGCAAGCAGGCACAACCGAACTTAATGAGGCTATTGAAGCTGCCTTAGCTGCTGAAAACGAAATGAAAAACCTGCCTACTTTTAAAAAATTTGAAATCTTACGTCAAATTTCGGATGAATTAAAGGCAAATAACGAATATTTAGCAGGAATTTTGGCTCAAGAATCTGGTAAACCAATGCGTTACGCTTTAGGCGAAATTGAACGTGCCGCACAAACTTTCTTAATTGCTGCCGAAGAATCAAAAAGACTTCCGAGAGAATATGTTTCAATGGACTGGACTGCACCAGGTATAGGGAAAGAGGGCTTAATTAAATATTTCCCCATTGGTTTAGTAGCAGGAATTGCTCCATTTAATTTTCCGTTAAATTTAGCTGTACATAAAATAGCACCTGCAATTGCAGCAGGAAATGTAATCATCTTAAAACCAGCTCGTTCAACTCCATTATCGACTCTTGAGTTAGCAAAAATTATTGATAAAACAGATTTGCCCAAAGGCGCATTTAGTGTTTTACCACTAGACAGAGAGTCAGGAAATCAACTTGTTACTGACGATAGAATTAAAATGCTAAGTTTTACAGGTTCGCCAGAAATTGGTTGGCAAATGAAGCAACAAGCTGGTCGTAAAAAAGTATTACTTGAATTGGGAGGAAATGCAGGTGTTTTGGTTTCGGAATCGGCAAATTTAGATTTAGCCGTAAACAAATGTTTGGTTGGCAGCTATGCATATTCGGGTCAAGTTTGTATTCATGTACAGCGAATTTATGTTCACGAAAATGTTTTTGACAAATTTGCTGAAAAATTTATCGAGGGGACAAAAAAACTAAAATACGGCGATCCACAAGACTCAGATACAGAAATTTCGTCGATGATTGATGAAAATAATGCCATTAGAGTGGAAACATGGGTAAATGATGCAGAAAATGAAGGTGCAAAAATATTATATGGTGGAAAACGAAATGGAACATATTTTGAGCCAACTATTATCACAAATACTAAAAAGCAAATGAATGTTTGTGCTTTAGAGATATTTGGACCAGTAGTTACACTGGAAAAAGTAAAAAATTTCAAAACAGGTATTAGCGAGATTAACGATTCACAATTTGGACTTCAAGCAGGTGTATTTACCGATAGTTTAGAAAATATGAACTATGCGTTTAACGAACTTGAAGTTGGGGGTGTAATTATAAATGATGTTCCTACTTTTCGTGTTGATCACATGCCTTATGGTGGACTTAAAAATTCTGGATTTGGTCGCGAAGGATTAAAATACTCAATTTTTGAACAAATGGAACCAAAAATTTTGGTAAAACCCATATAAACTATTGGCAAATTATTGCTTTAGAATTAAAGCAATGCAACATATAAAAAGTAAAAATTCAACACAAATAAAAAGTGTTTCTGCTTTTCATTTGTGTTGAATTTTCATCAAATTTCAGTTTCAAAATACAAATGGTCTTGAATTAATTTAATTTTATACCTATCAATTCCATGACGATGTAATATTTTATAATCTTGAGCAATTTCTTCTACAAATTCCTCATAATCGTTGTCATGTTGCTCAATACTTGCTTTATAATTTTCAATAGCTTTTAGTAATTTACCATTGCTCAAATAAACATGCCCAAGATTTAAATAATCATGTTTATTTCCTTCCTTTTCAATTACTTTTAAAAGATATTTTTCAGCATTTTGGAATTTTCCAATCAAAAAACTACACCAAGCAATTGGCCGCCATACCTTAATATTATTATTATCTAAATATTCTACTTTAAAAAAGCGTTTTAAAGCATCGTCATACTTCCGAAGTTCCAAAAAACAACGACCAATTTGCAATTGTACACCCAAATTATCTGGCTCATAACTTTCAACTTGCAAATAATACTTAAGTGCTTTTTTAGGTCGCTTTAATTTAAAATTACAATACGCAATTTTACGCATATTCCACACCTGATTTTCATCAAAAAACTCTGCTTTTAAATAATAATCCAGTGCCGTTTTGTAATCACGTAATTTTTGATGCGAAAAAGCAAGTTTTTGATATATTTGGTAATTACTTTCTCCGCTTTTAAGTATCAGAGTAAAAACCTCATTGGCCTTTTGATAGTCTTTCTTCTCAAAATAAAATTGAGCAATTTTATTTATGGATTCCTTGCCTGTGGATAACAGTTTGAAAAATTCGTTATCGTACAATTTTAAATTATGTGTAAACAAATCTGTAAAATAATTTCGATTTGGACTTAATTTAAAAAAACGATATAAATCTTGAATATACTGCGTAAAAATAAATCTATCCTGCTCCCCCGTATTTACAAGTTTCTCACTTTCATAAAGTTCGTTTACTTGTTCTAATTCCGACATAAAAATATTCGCCATCCATTGAGTTTGTTGGGCTGGCATATTACGCAGATTTAAACAAAACGAATATTTATCTGAATTACAAATAATTGGAATTTTCTCAAGTGTCTCTAAAAAATTGCTAGATTTTTCTTCATTTCCAATGGCAATAGCTGCCTCCTTAACTTCACTATTTTCTTTATAGAATGGAAGAAACCAATTGGCAACTTGATGAAAAAACCTAAAATTTTTGAGAGCAGAAAAAGTACTCATAAATACATCAGAACCTTCCATTTGCATGGCCGACAACTCACTCATCTTATCCAAAATGTCTGGTTTGTCCTTAAATATACTTTCCCAGTCTGGATTGTCATCTTCATTTAAATCATCCGATAAAATATTATCCAAGTCCAGTCTCTCTGCTAATTTAGGCGTTAATTTAACCATTTCTGGCAATATTTCGTCTTGCAATTTCTTGCTAATCTTTTCAGTTTCCTGAGTTCGGATTATCTGTAATGCTATTTTTTCAACAGCACTTTCAATCTCTGGATTATCCCACGATTTCAAACGATTATACAAATCGTTATAAATGTGCAAACGCTTATCAAAACGATGTAGAGCAAAAACAAGCCCTACTAAAGCACGTTGCCATACCTGTTCTTCTTTTTTATCTATAATTGTGATTAAAAGATGAAACTTATTTGAATCAAAATTCTTAAGCAATCCTAAAGTCAATGCAGAAACTAATAAAGACTTTTCGTGCCAAGCCAAATCATCCGACTCTATGGCTTTGAGCAATACGCTTGACTCATTTTCCGTATAATGGCTTTTTTGCCAAAAACGAATAAAAAATGAATGCAAACGCTCTAAGCGCTCATCTGAAAAAGGCTCCATTACCAACAATTCCTTAAACAAATCTACAAGCTTATCCGATGCCAAATTCAAATGATTTTTGTGAATTTGGTCGATATGAATACTTGGAATTTCAGCACTTTTAGTAAAAATATGCTCTTTTAAATCATCTGCTAATTTAAATGCATCTTTTTTTAGGCGTTTTATCAAAGCAGGACGTTCAGGATCCTTTACGCCTTGTGCAAAATATCTCAAAATTAACTGATAAGTCTCGTTTAATTGCTCAAAACGATAAGTATATTCAGTATCACCAATACTCTCGCTTAATTGCTCTAATAGCTCAAAAGCTGTTCTGATGTCATTTTCAGCTACATAGATTGATAATCTATTAAAAACTTCTTCGAGTTTTTCTTTATTCATTCTGCGTTTAGCTTTTTATTTCAGCACAAAAATACAAATTATATTTGTAGCATGTAAATTTGCCTTAAAATCTACGAAATAAATTTTCACACATCAATATAATCACCTTAAAATCAATGTGTAAAATTAAAAGTCTTGCGTCTATGAATGCCTAAATAAGGTTAACCGTTTTGACTTTCTTCAACAAAACTCTGTAGAAGAGTAAAAAAGAGACTGCTTCCTTCGTCGCAGTGACGTTCTACAATGCACGTCACTGCGACGAAGGAAGC
>DAOVUO010000282.1 GCA_030632545.1 Bacteroidales bacterium | reverse complement strand
GCATTTGAAACATTTTTTAAATGCAATTCAAATTCATTGTCTACAGACGGTTGCTCATCCCAAAACACATCAAAATTCATTTGGACTTTAATTTTGCGATGACGAGCATCAATAGATTTTTTACGAATTATTATGGCAGAAATTTTATTTTCATCAATTCCAATTTCTTCAGCAATAACAGGTTTATAAAAAATTTCGCTAGATGCTTGTTTGGGTGATAAGATAATGTTGATTGTTTTTTTCATATTTTTGATTTTAAGGGTGGCTTTATCCACCAAAATTGAACGAAAGCATTATTTGTTGTGAATTTAATCGTTTAAATACTTGTGAATATTCGGTTTCATCTCTATTTACCATGTCAATTAAGCCTTGTGAAAATTTTAATTCTACGCCAAATTTAAAATAATCTAAGTAGAAATCAGCACCCATTCCAGTTTCTGCTGATATATCAAAACTGTGAAGCCTAATTTTAGGCATATCTTCTTCGTTTATTTTTTTTTGAGAGGCTAAATCTAATTTTGAATTTATTCCCCCTAAAAGAAATACTCTGTAGTTGTTGATTCTTTCCGATTTTAATTTAAAACTTATTGGAAATTCTACAAAACTAGATTCTAGCTTCATGGTATGCGTGTACAAAGTTGGATTTGGGGATAGAGGATTTTCGGCTAAACTGTAGATTAAATCACGCTGAATAAAAGTGAGTATAATTTGAGTTCTAAAATCTACCTGATTATGTAATTTAGCAGACATTATTGGTCCCATGTGAATGCCTGGGTGGTGCTTTATTTCAACTCCGTAAACTTCATTTAGACTATAAAAATTATCCACAAATCTAATATGAAAACTTCCTGTATTTACGCCAATAGTATATCCAAAATGTAATATTTGATTATCGTATTGCGTTAAATTTTTGATTTTTGCAGATTGAGAGAAACTCGCAAGCGAAAACATTATAAAACCAACTAATATGAAATAAAACTTATGCATTATTTTAGTTTACTCTAAGTAAAACTCAAATTTAGTGTAAATAGTGTTTTATTGTTAATTATTTCTTAGTTCCGATGTAAATACTGGCAATACCAAAACTTAAGGGAATTAATTTAATTGAGTTAAATCCCGATTTTTCAAGTTCCAACATAAAGTTTTTCCCTGATGGAAAAGCCTTAACTGATTCGGGTAGATATGTATAGGCTGAATTGTCTTTTGAGAATATTTTTCCAATTAAAGGTAAAATGTATTTTGAATAAAAATTATAAAATTGTTTTATTGGAAATGCTTGAGGATGTGAAAATTCTAGTACTATCAAAGGTTTGCCAGTTTTTAGCACTCTAGCAATTTCAGAAAGTCCTTTGTTCAGATTTTCAAAATTCCGTACACCAAATGCAACCATAGCACCATCAAAAGTATCGGTTTTAAAGTCTAAATTTTCAGAATCACCATATTCCAATTTAATTTGATTAATATTTTTTTTCTTTAATTTAATTTTTCCTTGTTCTAGCATTCCATTGGAAATATCTACGCCAATAATTTCTGCGGTCGGTAATTTTTTTAGTGCCTGAATAGCTAAATCACCTGTACCAGTAGCAATATCTAGTATTTTATTAGGCTGATATTTTGATAATTCTTTAATGGCCTTTTTTCTCCAAATCTTGTCGATATTTAACGATAAAAAGTGATTTAAAAAATCATACTTAACAGCAATATTATCGAACATTTGAGCAACTTGTTCTTTTTTATTGCTTTTTTCGTTTCTATATGGTTTTACGGTATTCATTATTATAAAATAGTAAAAACTTTTTCAATTCAAGAACCGAAAAAGTTTTTAGTTTAAAAGTTATTTCTTTTTTTTAGCTTTCAATAAGCTCTTTTAATTTATTTTGATAATTTGATTTAATATCCTCAATAAAACCAAATGAAATATTATCTACTCTGAGTTCACCTTTAGTAACATGACCAAGTGCTGTAAATTCAACATCTGATTCAATCATAAAATCAACAAAATTAGCTTGTTTTTCTGGCGAAACAGAAATAATTATTCTTCCCTGCGATTCTCCAAATAAAAATGCATCATTTCGTACATCTGAATCAGAAGTTAAATCAAATCCAAAAGCACCAGATAAAGCACTCTCAATAAGGCTTAGCCATAATCCACCATTTGATACATCGTGAGCAGAAATAATTAAGTTTTGAGAAATTAGTGATTGGATTAAAGTATTAAGTTTAAATTCTTTATCTAAATCAAAATAGGGTGGGGGTGATAATTTAACTCCATGATACGAAACAAGGTATTCTGATGAATTAATGTCGTTATGAGATTTACCTAGCAAGAAAATTACATCCCCTTTTGCTTTAAATGCAATATCGGTTTGTAAACTTTTATCTTCCAAAATACCTAGCATTCCAATAACAGGCGTTGGCATTATGGGCTCTACTTTATTTGCAATTGTTGTTTGATTATAAAAACTTACATTTCCACCAGTAACAGGTGTTTCAAATTTTTTGCAAGCTTCGCTCATGCCTTTTATTGCACCAACAAATTGCCAGAAAGCTTCAGGATTATATGGATTACCAAAATTTAAGCAATTAGTAATAGCCAAAGGCTTTCCTCCAGAGCAAGCAATATTTCTTGCTGCTTCGGCAACAGCTATTTGTGTTCCAATATTAGGGTCGGCAAAAACATAACGTGCGTTACAATCAGTGGTTAAGCTTAACGCTCTATTTGTTCCTTTTAGATTAACCACTGCGGCATCAGATGGCGCATTAGTACTCATGTTATTTGTTCCAACCATTGAGTCGTATTGCTCAATAACCCATGCTCTTGAAACATTATTTGGATGTTCAACTAAAAACTGAGCAATTTTTTTAAGTTCGTTTATTTTAGGCTTTTCAATTTGATTTATGTCAAATTTTTGAGATTCTTTATAATATGTTGGTTCTTTGTATTCTCTATCGTACTGTGGTGCACCACCACCAAGAACAAGGTCTGTAGCAGGAACTTCTGCCACTAAATCGCCATGCCATAAAAAGTGTAGCAAACCATCGGAAGTTACTTCGCCAATTTCGGTACACATTAAGTCCCATTTATCAAAAACGGCTTTTATTTTATCTTCTTTACCTTTAATTCCAACTACTAACATTCGTTCTTGCGACTCAGAAAGTAAAATTTCCCAAGGTTCAATATTTTGCTGACGAAGAGGTACTTTGTCTAAATCTATACGCATACCGCTATTGCCCTTATCCGACATTTCGGAAGTGGAGCATATAATTCCCGCAGCTCCCATATCTTGCATGCCAATAATAGCATTTGTTTTGTTCAGTTCTAAGGAAGCTTCGAGTAAAAGTTTTTCTGCAAATGGGTCGCCAACCTGAACGGAAGGAATATCATCAGCCGAATTTTCTGTAATATCTGCCGACGCAAAAGTTGCCCCATGTATACCGTCTTTTCCAGTTCTTGAGCCAACAATGAACACAGGATTTCCTTCGCCTTTTGCAATGGCAGAGATTAAATCTTCTTTTTTCATAATACCTACCGACATTGCATTAACCAATGGGTTGGTATTATAACTGTCGTCGAAAAAAACTTCGCCACCAACAACTGGTACGCCAAAAGCATTTCCGTAATCGCCTATGCCTTTTACTATGCCTTTAACAAGCCACTTAGTTCTGTCCAGCTTTAAATCGCCAAATCGCAAGGAATTTAATTGAGCAATTGGACGTGCGCCCATTGTAAAAATATCTCTATTAATTCCACCAACACCAGTAGCAGCACCTTGATAAGGCTCTATGGCACTTGGATGATTATGCGATTCTATTTTAAAAACACAGGCTAATCCATTGCCAATATCCACCATGCCAGCATTCTCTTCACCAGCCTTAACTAATAATTGTTTTCCTTCGCGTGGAAGTTTTTTTAACCATTTTATTGAGTTTTTATATGATGCATGTTCACTCCACATGACAGAAAAAATACTCAATTCTGTAAAATTAGGCTTCCTTTTTAAAATCTTATGGATTAATTCAAATTCTTCTGGTGTAAGACCAAGTTCTTTGGCAACTTCAACCGTTACTTCCGTTTGACTCATAAAGCTCACGAATTTTTTTGTTTGTGCAAAGATAGTAATTCCAAATGAGTAAAATAAGTATGTGAATAAAGTTTTGTTTTACTATGCAAAGTCAGTGCTTTACTTTATTACTAAATTCCTAAAAACTAGCCAATTTCCTCGTTGAAAATTTAAATATATCAAAGCCTGACTAGTTCTGTCACTTCAAGTTTTATTTTACAAAAAGCCTTATTTCTCACTCTTCCTAAAAGAAATTTGAAATATTATTACGATTACTATTGTTATTGCATCTATAAAAGCTAAAAAAGATATTGGAGGCATGTACCAAGGCCAATATTTGAAATCAATCCATGAACTAATACCGCCATATAATAAATGTAATGACAAGAAAATCCAGAAAAAAATGTTTTGGACAAGATTAATGCTTTTGATTTTTTTGCTTAAAACCAGTATAAATATTCCCAGATTTAAAGAGCCAAATAGTAAGCTTAGTTTAGCATAATTGTTTAATTTATTATCGGGAGTAATCAAATGTGATAGTTGATTGAAATATAGCAGAATTAAACTAATAATTAGGTGTATTGAAAGAGTGAAAATTCCT
>DAOVUO010000193.1 GCA_030632545.1 Bacteroidales bacterium | reverse complement strand
CCATAAATCTTGTGATTATTATCACGATAGTTTTGATATTTATCAAAAACTAAACAATAAATCAGGTGTAGCTGAACTATATATAGATTTAGCTAGTATTAGGGTTAGAAATAATGATTTACTTGCTGCAATTGAATTTAGTGAGAAAGCACTTACTATTTATGTAGGTTTAGACCATAAAGTTGGAATTGCTACGGCTTATCTAAAATTATCGGCCATTTATTATGAAAAAAAGCAATATTGGGGGGCACTTGAAAATGCAAAATTAGCCCATGAAATTAATTTGAGTTTAGGCTATCCTGAGCGAATTGAGCAGTCAGCTAAGCGTCTTAGACTCATTTACAGCCAGTTAGATAACTATAAGATGGCGTATGAATATTTTGCAGCTGAATTAATTATGCATGATAGCTTACTTAATAAAAAAAACTATAAAACTTTAATTAACCAGGAAAGTCGATTTGCTTATCAAAAAAAACTAGATCAAAAGAATTTAGAGATTGAAAAGGCTAAATTAGAGTCCAATGCAAAGCTTGTTCAACGAAATATTATTTTTGTAGCGTTTATTTTAGTTAGTGCTTTATTGATATTTTCGATTATAAATTACTTTCAAAAACGAAAGGCCAATAAATTACTTATTGCACAGAAAATTGATATAGATCAGAAAAATATTGAGCTAAATAAGCAAATTGAGGAATTTAATGTTGTTAATAACTCACTTTCGTTAAAACAAAGTATAATAGATAAGCAAAATGCGGAATTACAAAAAAATCTGTTTGAGCTAAGGAAGTTTTCGCTTGCAATTGAGCAAAGTCCAATTACCATTGTTATTACTGATGTTAAAGGTGATATTGAATATGCAAATCCATTTTTCACCACGTTAACAGGCTATAGCTTGGATGAAGCAGTTGGGCAAAATACGAAAATACTAAATTCAAATAAAACTAAGCCAGAAGTATATACCGAAATGTGGAACACAATAAGTTCAGGAAAAATATGGATGGGTGAATTTATTAATAAGAAAAAAAATAATGAGGAGTTTATTGAAAAAGCTTTAATTGCTCCTGTGAAAAATGAAAAAGGTGAAATTGCTAATTATATTGCTATAAAAGAAGATATTACAGATAGTCGAAAAGGCGAACTTGCACTTAAAATTAGCGAGGAGCGTTTAAGGTTAGCCCAAGAAGCAGGAAGAGTTGGAATATGGGAGTGGAATATTGAGAGTGATGAAATAATTTGGTCGGATACTACTTTTGAAATTTTTGGCAAACAAAAAAGGGAAATTCCAATTTTAAATGACGAATTTATAAGTTTTGTACATCCTGATGATAGACAAGAGATTGAAAATAAGCTTGATGTGGCTTTAAGTTTAGGCAAAATTAATCATAAAACAGAGTATAGAGTAATTAAAAATAATGGTAAGTGTGCTTGGATTGATGAAACTTCGCAAATTATAAGAAATAAAACTGGACAATTTGTGAAAATGATTGGGATTGTTCAGGATATTACAAGACGAAAGAGTGCTGAATTACTTTTAAAGGAAAGTGAAAATAAATTTTCTGATATTTTTAGATTGAGTCCAAATGCAATGTTATTAGCTTCTGGTGAAAATGATGTATTAATTGAAATTAATCAGAGTTTTACCAATATATTTGGGTACTCAGAAAATGAGATTAAAGGAAAAACATCATTGGAATTAAATTTATGGTTTTCTGATGATGAGAGAAAAAAAATTGTTAGAAAATTAATGAAATATGGGAAATTAGATAAGGAAGAGACTATAGTACGTGCAAAAAATGGCAGAAAAATAGATACAGAATTATTTGCTTCTAAAATTGTTTTAAATGGTAAAAATGTAATATTAGCAGAGTTGATTGACGTTACTGAGATAAAAAAAATTAAACAAAAATTGATTACCGCTAAGCAAGAAGCTGATACAGCTAACCGATTAAAAAGTGAGTTTTTAGCAAATATGAGCCATGAGATACGTACTCCAATGAATGCAATTATTGGCTTTTCAAATATTTTGAAAAAAAAGTTAGTAGGAAATGAGTATCACCCATTTATTACAAAAATTGCAAGAAGTGGAAATAATTTACTTGAATTAATTAACGACATTCTTGACCTTTCCAAAATTGAAGCAGGTCAGCTCCTTATTAATAAGCAAACAACTAATTTGCGAGAACTTTTCAATGAAATTTCTATTGTTTTTTCAGAAATTTCATTGCAAAAGAATGTTCCAATTGTTGTTGATGTCGACCCTCAATTACCCAAAAATTTGATAATTGATGCTGTACGAATTAGGCAAATTTTGTTAAATTTAGTTGGGAATGCACTTAAATTTACTGATAAGGGCTCAATTTCAATTATCGTTAAACCAAATCAGCGTTTTGAGGATTTTAAAATCACAAAACTTTTAGATTTAATAATAGAAGTAAAAGATACTGGAGTTGGAATACCTGAAAATCAAATACACACTGTTTTTCAGAGTTTCAGACAGGTTGAAGGACAGAGTATGAAAAAATATGGTGGTACTGGACTCGGATTAGCAATTTCTGAAAATTTAGTTAAACTTATGGACGGAAGTATTTCTGCAACAAGTAAAATGGGTGCGGGTTCTACTTTTAAAATTGAGTTGAACGATATTGAAATATCTGATGAGTTTTCTTATAAAACTGAAGTGGAAGAAAATAGTAAAATAATTTTTCAAAAGGCAAAAATACTTAATGTTGACGATGTAGAGGATAATAGAGATGTAATCAATGCTTTTATTGAGGGAAAAAATTTGGAAATTGTAGAAGCTAGAACAGGAAAACAAGCACTTGAAATTTTAGAAAGCTTTACTCCTGATTTAATTCTTATGGATATTCAAATGCCTGAATTAAACGGATTTGAGACTACAAAGATTATTCGAAAAAATGAAAAATTAAGATCAATTCCAATAATTGCTGTAAGCGCAAATGCAACAAGAGAAGAGGTTGAAAAGTACAATAAGGTATTTGAGGCATATCTTACAAAACCATTAGATGAAGATGTTTTTATAAAAACTATTGCAAAATACTTAGTTCATAAGAAGGAGAAAATTGAAGTTGAAAAAGAATCAGAATCTAATAATTGTATAGCATTATTAAAAAATCAGAAGGATAAAATTGGATTTTTTTCTAAAGAGTTTAAAAATGATATTGAGAATGAATTAAAGCCAATTCATAAAGAGTTATCGGAAATAATTGCAGTGGATATTTTAAAGATATTTGCAGAAAAAAGTGAAATTATTGGAAAAAAATACGATATTAATGCACTTATTGTATATAGTAAATTATTGGACGGCTCAATAACTAATTTTGATCTTAATAAAATAAATGAATTACTTAATTACTTTAGTAAAATAATTAAGACTATTTATGAAGAATAAACAAACAGTTTTAATTGTAGATGATATAGCAGACAACCTGAATGTTATTGCGAATATACTAATTCAGCAAGATTTAAATGTTATTATAGCTCAAAGTGGTAGGGAAGGAATTAATACCGCAATTAGATCGATGCCAGATCTTATTTTGCTTGATATTATGATGCCTGAAATGGATGGATTTGAAGCTTGTCGCATTATCAAAAGTAATAATCAAATAAGTGAAATTCCAGTTATCTTTCTTACGGCAAAAACTGAGAAACAAAGCCTTATTAAAGGCTTTAATTTAGGAGCAGTTGATTTTATTTCAAAGCCTTTTTTAGAAGCAGAACTTATTGCTCGGGTCAAAACCCATCTGGATTTAAGAGATTCGAAATTAAAATTAGAGCATACACAAAAAAAAAATAAAGCAATATTAGATAATGTTGCAGATGCAATATTTATTCATGATGCAAATGGAAGCTTACTTGAAATTAATAAAATTACTGAAACCAGATTAGGATATTCTCGCCAAGAGATATTGTTAATGAACTTAAAGGATATAAGTAATTCTGAAAATTTTACAAGTTTTACTAGTGATATTGAATTAGTGAAGAAAAAAGGGAGTATTACATTTGAGTCTTTGCAAAAAACAAAAAATGGAAAACTTATACCTTCTGAAATTTCTGTTACTTTAATAAATTTTGATGGCGAAGAAGCTTTTTTGAGTGTAGCTAGAGATATAACTGAACGTAAAAAAAACGAGGATAAAATAAAAAAGCTTTCAATTGCTGTTGAACAAAGTCCTGCCTCAATAGTAATAACCGATTTAAACGGAAATATTGAATATGTGAACCCCATATTTGAAAAGCTTACTGGTTATAATTCAGATGAAGTAATTGGCCAAAATGCAAGAATTTTAAAATCGCAAAATGCAAATCCAATTATTTTTGATGAATTATGGAAAACTATTAGCTCTGGAAAAACTTGGGAAGGTGAGTTTACTAATAAAAGAAAAAATGGTGATGAATTTATTGAAAGTGCATTAATTGCACCAATAAAAAATGACGAAGGAATTATTACTAGCTACATTGCTATAAAAGAGGAAATTACAGAGAGAAAGAAGGCGGAATCAAAATTAATTGATGCAAAACGTGAGCTAGAGAAAAAAAATAAAAATATAATTTCAAGTATTGAGTATGCAGAAGTGATACAAAAGGCAGCACTTCCAACAGAAGCGTACTTAACCCAATTTTTGCCAAGTAATTTTGTTCTTAATATTCCAAAAGACATTGTAAGTGGCGATTTTTACTGGATTAAGCAAATTCAAAATCAAATTTTTATAGTAGCAGCAGATTGTACCGGACATGGCGTTCCTGGTGCTTTTATGAGTATGCTTGGCATTGCTTATTTAAACGAAATTGTATACAACTTTGAGCAAGATGAAGAGTTGAAAGCTAATGAAATTTTAGATTTATTAAGGAAGCAGATTAAATCATCTTTACATCAAGACAGAAGAAAGGAAACTGTAAGTAATGGGATGGATTTGGCTCTTTGCATAATAAATATTGAAGATAAAACCATGCAGTATGCAGGTGCGAATAGTCCCTTGTTTTTATTGCGAAAAAATACAGAAAGGGAAAAACATGATTTGTATCATTATAAGCCTGATAGTATGCCTATATCTGTTCATATAAAGGAAAAACCATTCCAAAATAATTATATTGATTTGAAAAGTGACGATATCATTTATTTATTTTCAGATGGTTTTATTGATCAAATTGGAGGTGAAAAAAATAGAAAATTCTTAACTAAAAATTTTAAGCAATTATTATTAGATAATTGTTCAAAACCAATGTCGGAGCAAAAGGAAATTCTTATGGATACTTTTTACAAATGGATAGCTGATAAGAAACAAATAGATGATGTACTGATTGTTGGTTTTAAAATATCTGAAAGTTATGGTGATATAGAATACTTTTAACATGATATTCTTTGTTGGTCTTGAACTCTAAAGAACTAGTTTATTCCATTAAAGAGAATTTAGCATTCGGGTTTTATTCATTTTATTGTATTTTTATCATAGTTGTTATATTATCAATTGTTCCCCGATGTTCGGGGCAGGTAGTTAAATTTGAGTCATAGCTTGTCCCGAACATTGGGAAATGCACGAATTAATTGAATTACAGACAATTATAAACATACGTTATTAAAACATTCATATACTTTTAATTACATAAATATTTAGCCAACTATTAATTATAATACAAACTGTTTTTATGATGTAGCTTAGTGCATTGAAAGCACAAATTATATATTAGTCTTTATGTGATTGTAAGCAATTGCTAACTAGTTTGTTGTTTTGTTAAAAAAAAATAATTGGGAATGAAACTATTGCAAAAAATTATATTCGTCGGTATTTTATTATTTTTTTCTACTTATTCTT